>CAVGMK010000142.1:0-7383 GCA_963630135.1 Oscillospiraceae bacterium | reverse complement strand
CCCACAGCCAGGCCGGAGCCGTTCAGCGTGTGGACGAATTCCGGTTTCGTGTCGCGGTCTCTCTTGAAGCGGATGTTGGCTCTTCTCGCCTGGTAGTCCTCGAAGTTACTGCAGCTGGAGATCTCCACGTACTTGTCGTAGCTCGGCATCCATACTTCGATGTCGTACGTCATGGCGGAGGAGAAGCCCAGGTCGCCGGCGGAGAGGCGTACCACATGGTACGGAATCTCGAGGCGCTTCAGCACTTCCTCAGCATCCAGCGTCAGCTTCTCCAGCTCGTCATAGGATGTCTCCGGCGCTACCAGCTTCACCATCTCGACTTTGTTGAACTGGTGCTGGCGAATCAGGCCGCGGGTGTCACGGCCGGCGGAACCGGCTTCCTTACGGAAGCAAGGGGTGTAAGCGGTATAGTATACCGGCAGCTCGTCGCCCGAGAGAATCTCATCGGCTCTCAGGTTGGTTACCGGAACCTCCGCGGTCGGAATCAGGTACTCATCCACGCCCTCGACATGGTACATGTCCTCGGCGAACTTCGGCAACTGACCGGTTCCGGTCATCGCTGCGGCGTTGACCATGAACGGCGGTAGAATCTCGACATAGTTCTGATCCTCCGTGTGCAGGTTAAGCATGAAGTTGATTACGGCTCTTTCCAGGCGTGCGCCCAGGCCCTTGTATACGGTGAAACGCGCACCCGACAGCTTCGAAGCTCTGTCGAAGTCTAGGATGTCCAGATTCTCACCGATGTCCCAGTGAGCCTTCGGTTCGAAGTCGAACTGCGTCGGCTCGTTCCACTTGCGAATCTCGACGTTGTCCGAATCATCCAGGCCGTCCGGCACTTCCTTGTTCGGCGTGTTCGGAACGCCCAGCAGCGCGTTATGCAGGTTCTCCTCGGCTTCGCTGACCTTCTCGTCCAGTTCCTTGATGCGGTTGCTCAGTTCCTTGAGTTCGCGGAACAGTGCGGTCGTATCCTCGCCCGCTTTCTTGAGCTTCGGAACCTCACGAGATGCGGTATTCTGGCGGTTCTTGAGCTGTTCTACTTCCGCAAGAATCTCTCTTCTCTCGGTGTCGTACTTGCGAACGTTCTCCAGCCCGAAATCCCCTTTGCCGCGTCTTTCCACCGCTTCTTTGACTCCGTCGAAGTCCTGTCTGATTCGTTTCACGTCTAGCATTCGTCTTTCCTTCTTTCTATATGATTCTATCTATATTCCCAATTGATATGTAATCTCAATTGTCTTATATCTATTATCTGTACTTCAGTCTGTCCTTCAATCTGTCCTTCGATGTCCGCAGGGCAAGCGGCGCCTGCCGCTCACCCTGCGTGTGTCTGTTAATGTGCACTCACCCTAGAACAGGTTCTTCTGGTACTCGTTGTACAACTCTCTCAGTTCCTCGGTCTTGTTCTGGATATCCAGCTCCAGCTTCGATGCCAGCGCATAGTCGCCATCGTCCAGAGCCTTCTTCGCCTGCGACAGAATCGACATCTTGCCGATGTAATCCTTGCCGAGCTCCTGGCGCAGTCCGTTGACGCGTCTCCAGTTCATGATATCGTAATCCGTTGCCACGTCTTCCTTGTGCGACTTCACGCAGCGGCGCAGGAAATCCATGGTGTTCGGGATGAGTCTGTCGTGGAACTCGGTGCTCCACTTGATGGTCATCTGCTCGCGGTACGAACGGATAATCAGCTCAATGGTCTCATCGCCACCGGTCAGCTTATCCATCTCGTCCTTACGCGCATCGAATGCGCAGAAGTTCTCCCATACTGTTGCCGGAGCCTTGCCGAACAGCTGAGCCCGTTCCTCTTCGGTGTAGTAGGTAAAAACATTTTCCTCCGACCGATATTCCCGATCCTTCTCCAGATACAGGTCTTCCTCGCCGGCTTTCTTGGAGATGGCCTTCTCCAGTTCCTTTGGCGTCCGCTTGTTCGTGAGAGCAGAGCGGATTCCATCCAGCATCAGCATGTAAGCGGAACCCAGAATCAGATAGGTGTTGGAATGCGGGTTCGGGGATCTCATCTCGAAACGGGTCGCCATCGGGTTCGACATATCGCGAACCAGACCAATCAGCACGGTTCTGTTACGGGACGGGCTGATATAATCTCTGCCCAGCGAAGTAACGATGCAGACCGGTGCTTCGTAACCCGGCTTGAGTCTCTGGAATGCATCGTGAGTCTGAGCAACGAATGGGTTCAGCAGCTCGTAGTTTCTCAGGATGCCCATCAGCGAACCGTATCCGATAGGGCTCATGAAGTCCTTCGTGCGGTCTGCCGGCTCGAACAGGTTGATGGTCTTGCCGCTCTTCAGCTTCGCCATCGCACAGAGGTGTGTGTGCTCACCGTTGCCGGCAACACCCTGCATTGGCTTCGCCAGGAAGGTGACTTCCAGGCTGTTCATGCGGAAAATGTCCCGGATGATGTGCTTAATCTGGCTCTCATTGTCCGCCGCCTGCATCGGATCCGAATATTTCCAGTCAATCTCGAGCTGTTCCATGATGTGGTCGAAGTCGCCGCTGTTGCCCATCTTCGCGCGAACGCCGCCGACTTCCTTGTGACCCATCTCAATCTCGAAGCCATAGCGGTCCAGAATCTCCAGCGTCTCTTCGAGTGCGGTTCCAACCGGACCGATGGTGCGTTTCCAGTACTGTTCTTTGAGCTCCTGCGAAGTGAAGAGCTGGTCACGATCTGCCCTGTCATCCGGCGTCTTCACCCAGAATTCCAGCTCCGTCGCGCTGGTCAGCTTGATTTCTTCGATATCATCGGCACTGTCCAGTCCGGCGATGTGCTCTACGACGTACGGGTTCTCCTGAATCAGCTTCATCAGCTCATCCTTGAACTTCTCCGTCAGCGCCTTCGCGTACATACGGGAGCCAACCATGCGCTCGTTGTTGTGTCTCAGGAAAGACGGAATTCTCAGCGTTCCAACCGGGAGTCCGGTCTTATAATCGATGTTCATGTAGTTGTATTCCACATACCAGTTCACATCCTTGTCCGGGAGGATGTCCACTCTGGCGTCAGAGAGCTCCGCAATCAGCGGGAGCGCTACGCTGGATCCGTCGGTCTGAACGCCTTCCTTCAGAATCTTGGACATGTCCTCGATGAAGGCCTTCATCGGAATCTTCTCATCCGTGTTGTGGTTCGCCAGATCCACGCCGGTCAGCGAGACGAATTTCACCTCCGGGTGTGCTTCCAGTATGGCGGCAATTTCCTTCTCTTCGTGTTTATCCGAAGGAATTGTAAATAACATTTTGTCCAAATCAAAATTGATCATTTCAAATTCACCTTTCTCTACCCTTTTAAACAACCTTTACTAGTCCACTTGGTCTTCCAGCTGGCTCAGATACTTCTCGACCTGTTTCTGATATTTTCCGTATTTCTCCCAGTCTCCGTTCTTCTGCGCATTGGTTGCATTCTCAAAGGCTTCGTTCGCCTTCTGAATGAGTTCCTTGGTAGAAGACTTCGAGGAAGAGCTGCTCCCGGACGTCCCACTGCTCTGTCCGGAATCGGAATCGTCCCCTTCTCCAAATAGGTCGGTCAGCGCTTCTTCCAGCGTGGCCTCGTACGCAATCTGGTCGCCATAGGCAACGATGACGCGCTTCATTTCCGGTATCGCCTGATTCGAGGCTTCCAGGTATACCGGTTCTACGTACATGATGGAGTTGTTGATCGGAATCACGAATAGGTCCCCTCTCCTGTACTTCGATCCGGATGAGTTCCATAGTGAGAACTCCTTCGAAATCTCCGTGTTCTGATCAATCTGTGCCTCAATCTGCATCGGACCGTAGACCGTCTTGTTCTTCGGGAATTTGTAGACCACGAGCTTGCCATAATTCTCCCCGTCGTTCCGGGCCATCATGATGGCAGTCATATTCTGCTTGGACTTCGGTGTGAACGGAATCATGTTGATGAATTCCGCCTTATCCTCGCCCGGAAGCTCGAATATGTAATAGCTCGGATCCATTTCCTTCTCCTCGGTACCGTAGATCTGATGAGCGATATCCCACAGGTCTTCGTTCTGGTAGAATACCTTCACCTGATCCATGTGATACTTCGTGTACACGCCAGCCTGAATCTTGAGAAGCGTGTTCGGATAGCGGATGTGCTCGCGGATGCCCTCCGGCATCTTGCTCTCATCCTTGAACAGCGTCGGATAGATCTTCTGGTACGTGTTCGCAATCGGATCGTCCTTGTCCACGATATAGAATGAAGTGTCTCCATTATATGCATCAACTACAACCTTCACAGAGTTACGGATGTAGTTGGTAGAACCAACTTCGCCGGAATACGGCTCGGAATACGGATAATAGGAGCTGGTGGTGTAGGCATCGATAATCCAATAGAGCTTACCATCACTGATGGTCATGTACGGATCTTCCTCATAGGAGAGATACGGCATGATCTTCTTCACCCGTTCCGTGATGTTCCGGTTGATAATGATTCGGGAATCCGAATTGACATTGGAGGAAACCAGCAGCTTCATGCTGCCCTCGCGGATGGCGAACAGCACGCGGTTCAGGAAGTTCATCTTGATGCCTGCGGTTCCTTCATAAGTCGTATAGCTGTTGTCATTGCCGTTCGGATAGTCGAATTCCTGTTCGTCGGTATTGACCACGATATAATCATTGCTCAGCTCGCCGAAATAGATTTCCGGCCGGTCAATCTGAATCTCACTGACCTCGGATTCCGGCGGAATGTTCTTCACCACGATATCCGGCTGACCACTGGCCGTTACCGCATCCACGCGGGATACAGCCACGCCGTAGCCGTGGGTATATTTGAGGTGGCGGTTAATCCACGTCGAGCTGATCTTCGATTCATCAATCTCTCTGGCCGAGAGGTATGTCTGCGTCACCTCACCGTCGATGGTGTACCGGTCGATGTCCACGTCGTTGAAGTCATAGTACTGACGAATACTCTGTGTCTGATTGTAATAATCCTGCACCGGCTCATAATCGTTGATACGGATATTGGTAATGGTCTGGGAATTGTCATCAATTGTCTCCCGGTCGAGGTCCTTGCTGGCCGCATATTCCTCCACCGTGATGTTATCCAGGCCGTACGCATGTCTGGTATAGGTAATATTATTCTCTAAATACTTGCTTTCCTTGTTAATTTCATCCGGGCTGACGATGAGATTCTGCACGGCAAGTCCCGCCGCCGTGCCCACCAGACCCACGCCGATAATCAGCGCCGGAACGCGAACCAGCTTCTTCAGCTCCTGGCGATGCATGTGCCGGCACAGCGTCACCGCGCCCACCAGTGACAGCACCATGATAATCCGGTACACCCACAGCTTCACCGTCACGTCGGTGAAACCCGCGCCATACACGGTACCCGTGTGCGCATGCAGGAGATCGAACTGGCGAAGCAGGAATTCCATCGCTACCATCACGTAGAAAATGACGCCCAGAATGGTCAGCTTCCCGGAAGCGATGCTCATCAGATGCTGAATGTTCGTATTGTTGAGGTCCGGCTTCCGCGAACCCGGTTTTCTCTTCTTGTTCTTATGTGGGAATATCCGGTCAAAAGGAATTTCCTTCTCATCGGAGGTTTCCGACTCCGCCTTCGCGCTCGTGTCCGCTTCCGCTTCCGCTTCATCCGGCTCTCGCTCGAAGATGTCCGGCGTGCGAACCGTCATCAGAACGCTGTAATACAGGAGTGTGATGAGAACCACACCAATGATGATACCCAGCACCAGGTTATTGGCCTGCGTCAGGAACGCCAGCTTGAACACGTAGAAGGAGATATCCAGGTTGAACAGCGGATCCTTGAGGTCGAAGGATGTGGAATTCGTGCACTGCAGGAAATTCATCCAGGTGATGGCTGCAGCCCCGATGCCGACAGCGGCACCGAACAGAACCGAAACCGTCCAGGAGATTCTCTTGAGCTTCTTCTCATCCGGAATCTCATGCGATTCGATTTCCGCGAAATAGTGTTTCCGAAGACTGTTCAGGTACACCCGAACAAGCAGTACCGACACGATGAATACCGGAATGCCAATCTCCATCTCCGTAATAAGCTTCGTCCAGAACACTTTGCTGTATCCAAGGCTGTCGAACCAGAGCCAGTCCGTGATGAACCCGGCACTGCCCACGAGCAATACCAGAATCAGCACAATCAGCATGATGATTACGCTCAGGCCCTTCTTCGGACGTCGGATGCGGTCGGCCGCCTGGCCGGAACCGTTTCTCTTTCTCATCTCATCACCTCTGCGCGGGATGTCTTCCGCGTATTTATCCAAGTTAACGTTCATTGCCTTGAAGCGGATTGCCAATGGAACCGGTTCCATCGGAGCGGATTCTCCGGAGTAGTCTCTGCAGAATTAGATTCGGTGCGAAGCGGTATCCAAGCGCTTCCGTAATCCGGCTTCTCAGCTGAATCTCTTATAAAAGAATATGCAACGACAGCGTCCGTCCCAGGCGCCACCGCTGCAATATATTCTTGTTCAATTTTCTACATCCAGGAATCCGTGCCACCTGCATCTGCAAAGAAGTTGGTGTAGTTACCAATCACTTCGTTCAGTTTCTGTGCAATGCCGCTTTCCGGCGCGAAATTCAGAATCAGAATGATAGCCAGAAGTACGACCAGCAGTACCGCTACCACGATGGCGATGACGGTGAGGACATTGCCGCCCTTCTCGTCAATCTCATCTTCTGGAGCTGCTGCCGAGAGTGCGTTCTCTTTGGCCGCCTTCTTGGCTGCCTTCTTCGCTGCCTTGGCTTCCTTCTTCGACATCGGCTTCGCAGCTTCTGCCGGAGCCGGAGCTACCGCCGGTGCGGCTGCTGAGAAGGCTTCCTGCGTCTTCGGTGCCGCCGGGGCCTGCTGATTCCAAGTCATTGCCGGAGCTTCTTCCGGTTCTTCCTCGTCATATTCTTCTTCATCCAGAATGGCCTGAACGGAATCGTCAATCTCATCATCGAACTCTCCGCCCTGGAGCTTGTTGTATTCTTCATCCAGAAGCTTCTGGAATTCTTCGTTCTTGCGATACAGCGTGTAGAACTTGTCAATCTTGCGGGTTGCTTCCGGATCTTCCTCTTCGGATGCGCCGCCGAAGATATCATTCTCCAGGCTCTCCAGCGACATGACGTCTTCTTCCTCATCCTTCAGGTCATCCGCCTGCAGGACAACGGTATCCCCGTTCAGTCCGTCGGCATCGGAGTCATCCGGTGTGAAGAACATATCATCCTCCGCCGGTTCATCGTCATCATCATCGCCCATGTAGAATCCGAGCTGTGCCAGTTCTTTGTCCAGATCCAGCTGATCATCGTCGGCGAAAGAATGAGCCTCCATCGGCATGTCTTCCGGCTCTTCCGGTTCCTCGGGTTCTTCCACGAGCGGCGTCGATGCTACGGCCGGTTCAACTGCCGGTTCTTCAACTACCGGTTCGACTA
>CAVGMK010000141.1:0-7394 GCA_963630135.1 Oscillospiraceae bacterium | reverse complement strand
ATAGAATCCGCATCGCTAAAGGGGTATGTCAGAGATTCATTAGCCGGCTTTTCATTTGAAAATATTTCACACGGCACCACCCGCTCCGGCACTTCTCCGTCCCACGATGCCGGCACATCACAGCGAAGGGTAATCGATTCGCCGCGAAGGAGTTTCGCTGACACCTTACGAATCGCCTCCCGGTTCTGAATCCGAAGACCATTCCGGCGGGCAAAATCATCCACAGAGAACAGCCCGTTCACATCTGTCGCTGTCGTCAGCACCGGATCTGCGCCGATTCGTCTCGCGATTTCCCGCGCGAGCTCGTTGGCGCCGCCTAGGTGTCCGGACAGAAGAGGCACCACGTGTTTGCCCTTCTCATCCATAACCAGCACCGGGCTGTCGGTCAGCTTGTCCCGGACCGAAGAGGCGATGGCGCGAACCGCAATACCGCTTGCCGCGATGAAAAGAATTGGCTGATGCATGCGAAAGGCCTCCGGCACCCAGCTAGCCGTATCGTCCTTCGCGTCGTGATAGACCGGGATATATTCCGGCCACTGCGTCATGAGACGATGAGCCAATTCCTTCGCGGAGTCGGTGTAGGTGGCCAGATGAATTCTGCTTTTGGCCGGCTCATAAGGGGTACGGGCTTTCCGGAAGCCGGTCTCGAAATCCGGCGCGTAGAGGCGGGAATCCGCGTAATCCCGGTGCGCGATGGCGTCGCCGACCAGCACAACGGCGAGGTTCCGGATGTTGTGGGCCGCCGCGACGGCCGGGAGCGTGGCCACCGTGCAGATGTACTTCTCCTCTTCGGGCCAGGTGGCTTTGTAGACGATAGCGGCCGGCGTGTCCGCGGAATAGCCGCCGGTCATCAGGCGGCGGGAGAGCTCGTCCATCATGCCGGTGCTAAGGTAGATGGCCATGCTCGCGCCGTGGGCCGCGAAGCGCTCGATGCTCTCCTGCGGCGGGACCGGCGTGCGGCCTTCCATCCGCGTGATAATCAAGGACTGGGAGACCCCCGGGAGCGTATATTCCAGGTTCAGTGAAGCCGCCGCACCGAAGCAGGCACTGACGCCCGGGCAGCTCTCGTAAGGGATTCCGCGCCGGTCGAGCTGGCGCATCTGCTCCTGCACCGCGCCGTAGATGCTCGGCTCGCCCGTGTGGAGGCGGACGGTCATCTGGTTCTTCGATTCCGCGTCCGCCATGACCTCGATGATCTCGTCCAATGCCATGTGCGCGCTGTTATAGAGGCGGCAATCCTCGCGGGCGTAGCGAAGCAGTTCCGGATTCACCAGCGAACCGGCGTAGATCAGCACATCTGCCCGTCGAATCAGGTCCGCGCCCCGCACTGTTATCAGGTCCGCCGCGCCGCAGCCGGCTCCTACGAAATAGATCATGGTTGTCCTCTTTTCTTAATACGAATTATCTGTTCTGAATTTCCTGAAGCAATTCTTCTGCCCCTGCGGATTCTCCAAGAAGGCCCTGTTCCATGGAGTACAGAATGCATTCCACCTGCATTTCATCTCCGGCGCGCTTCCGAAGATAATAGCAGATTCGCTCCATCACCACGTCCATCGTTCGGCGGAAGATTTCCGGCGACGACGCCTGAATCTGCCGAAGTGCTTCTTCCGTCACTGCGCAGTCCAGGATACGCCGCGCCAGCTCCGCATCGCCGCCGGCGCGAAGCACCGCCGCTGCCAGCAGCTCCATCCTCGCGTCGCCCTCGTGGGAATGCGTATTCATCATGCCGCCGCTGACCTTAATCAGCTTGCCGATATGCCCGGTCAGGAGCAGGCTCCGAAAACCCAGTGACCGCGCCATGTCGATGGTATCGCCAATGTAATTGCTGCACTTCACGCTCTGTTCCAGATTGTATCCGTAATAATCCCGCATGAACTGCACGCCGTAATTTCCCGGTGCCACCGCCGCGATGTCATGGCCGAGCGCCCGCCACTGGCGAAGCTCTACCCGGATGGTATCCAGAATCGCCTTCGTGCTCATCGGCTCCACGATACCGGTTGTGCCCAGAATCGAGATTCCCCCTTCGATGCCGAGGCGGGGGTTGTACGTGCCCTTCGCCACGGTCTCCCCCTCCGGCACAGATATGACGACACGAATCGTGCCATGGAAGTCGAAGGCTTCCGCCACTTCCCGGACTTCTTTCTCTATCATCTGCCGCGGCACACGGTTAATTGCCGCGTTTCCCACCGGCTGGTCCAGCCCCGGCAGCGTCACCCGGCCTACGCCGGTGCCGCCGTCAATGAGGATTCGAACGGAATCCGAGGCCGCGCTTCGCTGCGCATCGGAGGTCACGCGATTCGTCGTATCAGCAGGAATCGTGTTCGTTGCGCCGCTCTCGGGCACTTTCGAAATCGTACATGCTACGGATTCATCTGTCATATTGGAATCGGGTAGATAAACAAGCGTCGCTATAGAAGATGCATTTACATTCTCTGCTACATTCTGCTCTGGTAGTTCTATCAGTTCTCGCTCTATTGACACCCGTGCCGTCACATGCACGCCGGTCGTCACATCCGGGTCGTCGCCGCCGTCTTTGACGACTGCGCACTGTACCCAGTCCGGGTGCCGCTCGATATCCGTAAGCTCCGCATGGAAGACCGGGCCGCCCGGCGTCGTAATGGATATCTGATCCCGCGTGCCACCGGAAAGCAGCATGAACGTTGCCGCTTTGGCAGCGGCTGCGCTGCAGCTTCCCGTGGTGAACCCTTTGCGTAACTCCTTCTCCATGCCTTCGGCCTTTCCTTTCGCTCGAAAATCTATCCTCACGGCTTACATCGCTCTATATCGCCAAATCACTTACTATCCCGAATCCGATACAAGAGCGCGTTGCAGATTGCCGCCGCCACCGTGCTGCCGCCCTTCCGTCCCCGGTTCACGATGTAGGGCACATCGGATTGGAGAATCAGCTCTTTGGCCGGCACCACGTTGACGAAGCCCACCGGCACCCCGATAATCAGCGCCGGCCGCCAGCTACTACGCGCCATAATCTCATGGAGCGATATCAGCGCCGTCGGCGCGTTGCCCACCGCGATAATCGTCTCCCCCGGCAGCGCCGCCGCCCGCTCCATGCTGACCATCGCCCGCGTCACGCCCCGCTCGCGCGCTTCCGCCGCCACATCCGGCTCCGCCATGAAGCAGTGCACTTCGCCGCCGAGCGTCGCGAGGAACTTCCGGTTAATCCCGGCCTTCGTCATATTGGTGTCCGTCACGATATGGCCGCCCGCGCGAAGCACGCGGTCCGCCACATCCAGCGCATCCGGCGAATAGCACATCGTCTCCGCGTACTCGAAATCCGCCGTCGTATGAATCACCCGCCGCGTCACCGGATCCTCCGCCGCCGGAATCGTCATCCCCCGCGCCGCCAGCTCCTGCCCAATAATCTCGAAACTCCGCCGCTCGATGTCCCCCGGCAGGATGTGTTCGATTTCGATGCTCGCCCTCTCGATATCCTCCGCTCTGGAGTTCTCATTTATAATACACGCTTTCGCTCTCCGCTCGTTCTCCATACTCCACCTTCCGGGCATGCCATTTCCCTGCGCTCGCCCCTCTAATCTATCTTGAATTCTTCTGCCGTCAAATTTGCGATTCGCTGCGGCAATTGCAAATGATATACGCCGCCATCACTCGCCCGGCTCCATCGTCGCCGCCTCCCGCAGCATCCCATAGACCGCATCCATGTCCAAGCTGCTCCGCACCAGATCCGCGAGCTTGTCATACTCCTGCTCCCGTAGCTCCCGGAACGTCGCCGTCCCGGCCGGCGGCAGCGTCACGCCCTTCCGCCGCGCCAGCGCCGCCGCGATGTCCGTTGCGATATGTCCCGCGTCGAAAATCCCGTGCACATACGTCCCGAAGACATTTTCCTGCTGCATGCCATTCGCTATGCCATCTTCTCCCCGGCTAAAAACAGCGCCTTCCCACACGCTAGTCTCCCCCATGTGGATCTCATAGCCGGCGTAACGTACGGCGGACAGGGTGTCGGTACGCCCAATTAATCCGCCCAGATTCACCATCCCAGTGACCTGCTGCCGGTGTTTCTCCTTCCGAAGTACCGTCTCACCACGGAGGAGGCCCAGGCCTTCGATGCTGCCACCTTCTTCTACGCCATCCGGATCGTGAATCCACTCGCCGAGCATCTGATATCCGCCGCAGATGCCCATCACCGGAATTCCGATGCTTGCGTGGCGCGCACTGCCATGTTCCGCATGCGCAAGGCTTCTGCCGCCATCCTTTTCATCGCCCGCAGAGGCAATAGAATCAGGAACTATTTCACCATCACGCACACCTTCACCTGCCGAGCAATCGCCGCAATCACCGCCATCACCGTCATCCGATGCACCCGCCATCTTCCGGATGGCATCGGCCAGTCCGCTCCCTCGGAGCCACCGGAGGTCGCCGATGGTATTTTTGGACCCGGGAAGAATCAGGAAATCGATGTCTTCCAGCTCGGCCGGACGCGTGATATAACGGATTCCCACGCCCGGGATGGCCTCGAAAGGCGCGATGTCCGTGAAGTTCGAGATCCGTGGGAAGCGAATCACGCCCACGTTCACCAGGCCCGGCGCTGTGCCCTGAAGGCGCGTGCTCAGGCTGTCCTCGTCGTCGATGAGGAGCGGGCGGTAGGGAACCGTCCCGATGACCGGAATTCCCGTCATCTCCTCCAGCATCTCGATGCCTGAGTCTAGGAGCGAGGCGTCGCCGCGGAATTTGTTGATAATCAGGCCGCCGATGCGGTGCTGGCGTTCTTCGCTTAGGAGCTTCACCGTGCCGTAGAGCTGCGCGAAGACGCCGCCGCGGTCGATGTCGCCGACCAGCAGCACCGGCGCATCCACCAGCTCCGCCAGTCCCATGTTGACGATGTCATTCTCCATCAGGTTGATTTCCGCCGGGCTACCCGCGCCCTCGATTACGATGATGTCGTACTCTCGGCAGAGCCGCCGGAAAGCCTCCAGGATGTCCGGAATTAATTTTGGCTTATAATCAAAATACTCGCGCGCCGGCATGTTCCCGCGCACGCGGCCGTTCACAATGACCTGCGAGCCAACGTCGCTTGTGGGTTTCAGGAGAATCGGGTTCATGTCCACCGACGGCTCGGTGCCGGCGCACTCGGCCTGCATCACCTGCGCGCGGCCCATCTCGAGGCCGTCGCGGGTGACGAAGGAATTGAGCGCCATGTTCTGGGATTTGAAAGGCGCGACGCGGTAGCCGTCCTGACGGAAGACGCGGCAAAGGCCGCCGGCCAGAAGACTCTTGCCTGCGTTCGACATGGTACCTTGTATCATGATGACTCTTGCCATTTCTGCTCTCCTTCTCACTCCAATATTCTTTCTGTGTTCTGTACTGCGTCCTGTGCTGTGCTCGTCTCTGTAATCGAGCCGGTAACGTGCGTCGCTTACCATCCCTCTCCGTTCGGTTGCTACTTCACACACCAGCTCTTTCTCTGTTCGGTTCGCCTCATGCGCCTCACTTCTCCGTCTGATTTACCATCCAACGCCACCAGATGGCGCCGTACTCCCGTAGACCCCGCGCCAGCTCTTCGCCGGCGCCCGGCTTCAGGTGAAATAACAGTTCCAGATTCTCGCCGGTCAGAATTTCCTCCGGCGTTCCCACGGATTGAATGCGGCCGCCGCCAACGCAGGCCACATGGTCCGATATGGCCGAAGCGAGCTCCAGCTCGTGGAGCGAGAGGATGACGCTGACGCCATCTTCTTTCGCAGCGCGGCGGATGGTCGCCAGAATGTCCATTTTGAACTGGATGTCCAGGAAGGACGTCGGCTCGTCCAAGACCAGCACCTCCGGCTCCTGGCAGAGCGCCCGGGCCAGCATGATTCGCTGCCGCTGTCCGTCGCTGATTTCATTGAAATTCTCCTCCGCAATATCCTCAGCATGAACCAGCTTAATGGCCTGGTCCGTCTTCACCCAGTCGTGTTCCGACAGGATGCCAAGACGTCCGGTGTACGGATAGCGGCCCATGGAGACCATCTCCCGGCAGGTCATCCATTCCGGATGGAGTCGCTGCGTATTCACCAGTGACATCGTCCGGGCCACCTCTTCCCGGCTCAGCTTATCCTGCGGCTTCCCATCCAGATATACCACGCCGCCCAGCTTCTCCAGCTGGGCCGTGATGGTCTTCAGAATCGTGGATTTGCCGGAGCCGTTGGGGCCAATCAGCGTCAGTACCTCGCCCGGCCGGACTGCCAGGTTCACATCTTCCACGACTACTTTCCTGCCATAGCCGACCTGAAGCGCCTTCGTATTCAGTGTATTGTTGGATTCAAGAGTTAATCGGTTCATAGACTCCGTTCCTGCGATTTCAATTTCGTTAATATATTCTTCCATTATATTCTTCTGTGCGTCTATTCCTGCATGCACTTTCGAACGCATTCAGTTTCCTCGCTTGTGCAGGATTCCCTATACCAGGCAGAGGGACGAAAGAAGCGATTGTCAGTCTCCTCGCTTGTGCGGGATTCCATTTGTTCGCCTGTCTCCCCTTGCAATCTTCTCGGCTTACCCATGATGTACCGTTCATCATAAGTTATGCGAATCCCGCACGCGGCCTCGGCTCACCATCATATACAGCACCACCGGCACCAGGAACACCGCCGTCACCGAACTGATGCTGAGCTCTGTCGGCGCAAAAATCGTCCGTGCAATCCCGTCGCACATCAGCGTGACCGACGCGCCGCCTAAGAAGCACACCGGAATCATGCGAATCGGCGCATCGCTTCGGATGAGGCTTCGCATCAGATGGGGTACCGCAATGCCGACGAAGGAAATCGGGCCGGCGAAAGCCGTCACCACACCGGACAGCAGACTGGATATGAGAATCAGCGCAATCCGAAGATGCCGGATATTCACGCCGAGGCTGACCGCATAAGCTTCGCCCAGGCGGTAGGCGCTAATCGGCTTCGACAGGAAGAACGCCAACACCACGCCGATGGCCACCAGCAGCGAGGACAGCCCCACACCGTCCCATTCCATGCCGGACAGACTTCCCAGCGACCAGTTGTGCAGATTCACAATGTTGGAATCGTCGGCGAACGTCACCACGAAATCTGTAATCGCCGAACAGATATATCCAATCATGACGCCCACAACCACGAGCATGGACATATTTCGGATTCGTCCCGACAGCGCCAGCACGAATCCCATGGCAATCAGCGAGCCAACGAAAGCCGCCGCCGTCATCCCAAGCGCACTCATCGTGATTCCCTGTTGCAGGAGGAATACCATTGAGAGCGCCACCGTCAGCTTCGCGCCGGAGGAGATGCCGAGCACGTACGGCCCCGCAATCGGATTCGCGAAGAACACCTGCAGGAGATACCCGGAGATTGCCAGCGCCCCGCCCAGCATCACGCCGGCGAGGATCCGCGGCAGCCGAATGTTCCAGATAATAT
>CAVGMK010000140.1:0-7585 GCA_963630135.1 Oscillospiraceae bacterium | reverse complement strand
AAATCTTGAGGCGGAACGGCTCATAGATAATTTCATCCGATTCCGGCGTCACCGGAGAATCGTTGAGCTGGTAGAATCGCCGAAGCGCCGAACGCACCCGGGCCACGACCTCCAGCGGATTGAATGGCTTCGTCAGGTAATCGTCCGCCCCCAGATCCAGCCCCAGAATTTTGTCCGAATACTCCTTCTTCGCCGACAGAATAATAATCGGAATGTTACAGAATTCCCGCACCTTCTGCACCAGCTCGTAGCCGTCCATCTTCGGCATGAGAATGTCGAAAATCCCGATATCCACCTTATGCGTCTGGGCGATGGTCAGTGCACTCGCACCGTCCGCCGCGCTGAGCACGTTATAACCTTCATTTCTCAGATAGAGGCGGAGCACCTGCACGATGTCCGCGTCGTCCTCCGCAATCAGCACCGTCCGTACGGCGTTCTCATTCTCTGTCTGCATCCGTTATTCTTCCTCCTGCAGCCGCTGCACCATCGCCCATAGGCCCTCCACCGAGTTGAAATTATCCGCCGTCATCTCCGCCGCCTCGATGGAAATATCGAAAGTCTCCTCCAGCTCGCTTACCAGCGAGATAATCGAGAACGAATCCAGAAGATGGTCGTCAATCAATTTCTTCTCCACGCTATAATCAATAGTATCGTCGATTTCGTTCAGAATTTCCAGTAGTTCGTTCATTTTTCTCCTCCTCGCGCATCCGCGCTTATCATTGCGTTCATTTTCTTCAACACGTTCCTATATCATGGTATTCCTGTGCCATTGCGGTGCAAGAGCCCCGGCGTATTCAGCGGATATGTCTCCAGCCGCCCTCGCACCTTCCGGAAACCATCCCGCTTACTATACAGCAGGACGCCCGGCAGTTCATGGCTGAGAAAAAGGCTCATGCCCTCATAGATAGAGTAAGCTCCTGCCCGGCCAAAAATAAGATAATCCCCGCTATAGATTTCCGGGGAAACATAGTCTGCAACGATGACATCGTTCACGGTGCATAGTGAACCACAGATGACGTAGTGCTGCTCTTTCGATTCGGACCTATGTGCCGGCAATCGCTTTATTTCCGGCTGATACATACCCCGAATCTGGCCATCATATTGGAGCTGGTGAATGCCGCCATCTACAATGACATAATTCTTGCCTTCGTTCGACTTGACATCACAGACCCGGGTGATGTAAGCGCCACAGCTGTACGCCAGCGCGCGGCCCATTTCCAGCGTGACTTTCCCCTTCCAGGTCATGGAATCCAGCAGTCCCCGGAATTCCTGAAGCGACGCCGGGGATGTCACATCCTCCTCCTGACCATCGAAATAAGGCACGCCGAATCCGGTCCCGTACTCGAGCATCGGCACATGGAAGTCCACCTCTTCCTCCAGAACCCGGAAGAATGCATCCAGCTTCTCCAGTTCCTTCCGGTGTTTCGAGAGGCGATGCTTCTGCGTGCCGGAGAAGAAGTGAATGCCGGAAATCTCCGTGTTCGGAAAATTTGTTTTTAGCCGAAGGAGGCGGAGAATGGCCGCTTCGTCCATCCCGAATTGATTCCCCGAGGTCAGTCGCAGCAGGACGGGGAGAGTCATCCCGGCTTCGCGGCCGAGCTGATCCAGGAGCCTCAGCTGCGCCTCCGATTCCGCGGTATAGATTGCCTGATTGCCGGCGTAACGGATGGCTTCGCGGAGGCATGGTTTGCTTTTCAGGACGCCGGACAGGAGCAGACGGTTCGGTGGGATTCGGAGGTCACGGCAGATCCGGAATTCGCCATCCGAGCAGACTTCGATGCGCTCCGCCCGCGCCAGGGAGACGGCGGTCAGGAAAGGGTTGGTCTTCATGCAGAAGGTCAGCCCGATGTCTGCGCCGAGATGCCGGTGAAAGTAGTCAAAACGCGAGAGAAATTCGTCCTCATCGAAGATATAGAGCGGCGTTGAATGCCTTCCGATGATGCCACGCAGGCCGTCTTCAGATAAGCCGAACGGTGTCTTATCCGGTTGTTTGTCTGGTTGCTCCCCTACTTGTACGTCTATCTGCTTCCGGTCGGCTGCATCCATCGCCTCGCATTTCATCTCGGAATGCTTGATTGCCGGCATTTCTGATTGCTTTCGTTCGCCACACTTCATTCCAGCACCTCCAGTTCCGGCAAGAGCCTGTGGTCAATCTTACCATTCTTGTTCAGCCGGAATTCCCGGACGTGGATGAATTTCCAAGGAATCATGTAGGCCGGCAGTTTCTCTTTGAGGCGGCGGTGCACCGACTCGCGTTCCGCTTCGCCGGTGTAATAGGCGGTCAGGCGGCTTCGCTTGGAATCGTAAGCGCAGCAGCTTCTCGTCACGCCGTCCAGGGCGTTCATTTGAAGTTCGATTTCCTCCAATTCTATCCGATGACCCATATGCTTAATCTGGAAATCCTTGCGGCCGGCAAAGAACATCTGTCCCTGCTCGTCCAGAACGGCCAGGTCTCCGGTGCGATACATGCGCTTCCGCCCATTGTGTTCTGCCATGTTCTCCGATATCGCGGCGTCCTCGGAACTCCCGGCCTTCTCTGCGCACTCGGTTATCCCTGTGCTCTCGCCCGGATACCAGACAAAGTGCGCGGCCGTCTGCTCCGGATTGTGGTAATAGCCCCGGGCGAGGGATTCGCCCAGAACACAGATTTCACCCGGTTCGCCGGGCGTTGTCACCGGCCGGTTCTCTTCATCCAGAAGAAGCACCTGACGTCCCGGAAAGACTTTCCCGAGGGGCAGCTTCTCATCGCGGTTGAACCTCCGCTGAACCCGGTAATACATGCAGTTACAGGTAATCTCCGACGGACCGTACAGGTTCACAAATTCCGCATCCGGCAGATTCTCCTGCCAGATGCAGAGCTGCCGGATTGGCATCACTTCGCCGGAGAAAAGCACCCTTCTCACTGCTGTCGGCACGCGATAGCCGAAACCTTTGAGGCCGGAAACGATGCAGAGCGCCGACACTGCCCAGGTCAGGCTGGTGACGTGATTGTCGCAGATGTAGTCCAGAAGCCGCGGCGGCGTGGAGAAATACTCTCGCGGAATGAGAACGAGTGATGCCCCGGTGAACAAGGCGGAATAAATATCTTTGACCGACACATCGAAGTCGAACGGCGCCTGATTGCCGATAACATCCTCTGCGTCGAAGTCGAAGATTGTCACAAAACGACCGATGAAATTGATTACGGCCTGCTGCTCGACAAGCACGCACTTCGGCGTTCCGGTCGAGCCCGATGTGAAAATTCCATACAGCGGATTATCACTCCGAATCATCTGCCGCACCTCGCGCAGAAAGGCCATATCCGATTCCGCGGTCGGCTCACTTCCCAGCGTCTCCATCAATCCGTCCAGCGACAGCGTCTCGCCGTCGTAGCCGGTGGTCTTCAGCCGCTCCATGTATGCGTCTGAGGCAATCACCAGCTTCGGTTCCAGCACGGCCAGGATACTGGCAATCCGGCTCTCCGTCTGCTCGGGATTGATGCACACGTAGAAGCCGCCGGCGTAGATGACGGCCAGTAGCGCAGTCAGTTCGCTACAGTTCTTATCGCTAAAAATAGCCACCGGCTGTCCGGTTTCTATCCGTCGTCCGATTTCCGCGGACTTTCCGGCCGTCTCTGGTTTCCCATCCGCTACAGCAGGCTTTCCGACCGACTTTAGCAATGATTTTTTCGCGGACTTTCCGGCCGGCGCCGGAGTTCCATCCGTTTCGGTAGTCATAGCCACCGCCGGGATATCGTCCCGCGATTCCTCGTCCAGCGTTATTTCATCAGTCAAAATCCTGTTGTTCGCAGATATTTCGGCTCCCGGCACAGAATCCGGCTCGCAAGAGTGAAGGTGCTTCGCAATCTCGGCGGCCATCCGCTGCGATGTCTCGAAAAGCTCTCCATAGGTCATCTGATGTTCCGGATCAATGACCGCGATGCGCCGGCCGTTCCGGATTGCCGTTTCTTCGAAATAATCAAGGATGGTTCTTGATTCGTCCTGTTTCCCCATTCCGGCCATTCCGGATTCTATTACCGGTTTCTCCGGCACTGGCTCCGGTGGTGCCAGGCAGGCTGTCTGCCGATTATCATCGGAACCATATGGATTATTCTCATTTTCATTATTCCAATTTGCATTATTCGAATTCATTGTCATCGGATTTTCCAGGCTCCTTTCCTGCTGTCCCCTTCTCTTCCCACTTCTGATTTCCCGGGGAGTTCGCATCCTATATTTCGCACCGGATAACTTCTTTGCACTAGACGGTTTCAGACGATTTCTCATTATGAACCGCTGATTCGTATTTCTGCATTCCGGATGCTTTCACACTGCGGGATTTCCCACTATGCTTCTGATGCTTCTGGGATTTCCCATCATATATCCGCTGAAGATTCTTCGTCGCAGCGGCTTCATACGTCTGATACATCTTGTCCCAGCTCATTGCAATCAGGGTATCGCCGCGATGATCCGCCAGGGAGAAGTTCTTCTCCAGATATTCACCCATATAAGCGGTTGCCTTCATCGCACCGGAGATATTCAAATGATCTCCCCGGTCTCGGGTATCGGTACTCCAGTCGATACCCATCGCTCTCGTCTCCGCGTTCAGATCCACATAGTTCAGCCCGTGGCTCCTGCAAATCTGACGAACCCGCTCAATACGCCGGTAGTTGTAATTCTTCGGCGACGGGGCGGAGTAGATTACCAGCTGAATTCCGTTCTTCCGGCAAATCTGTTTCAGGCTCTCGAGATCCCGGATATTGGCTTTCCCCACTTTGTCATTCAGCTTTATATTCTTCCGTTGGTTCTTCTGATCCGACTGGTTCGCGTCGGTTCTGTCGTTCCCGCCATTCCTGCCGTTTCCGTTTTGCCCTGCGGAATTAACCGCCTCGTAATCTTTCTCCATGTAGTCCGCACTTCCGCAGTATGCATGGCATTTGCCACTGACATTAAAGCCCTTGTAATGCTTCGTCAGGCGCTGCGGGAACAACAGCTTCCAGCCGTTATGGTATCTTAGCGCCGGGAACAGGCTGTACAACTTCTCTGCAAGTGCCGACTGCTTCTGCACGGCCGTGCTCTTCCGGTCCCGGAAGAGGCTGTGGCTTTCCAGCAGGATGACTTTCGGCTTCTGGGTCTTGAGTGCCACCTTCAATACGCTCAGCGTGTCGCCCAGATTCGCCCCCGGCTGCCCGGCGGCGTATACCGTATATCCCTTGTTCTTCCAGAGCTGCATCGGCGAGATGCTGGAATAGCTCTCGCTGTCACCCATCACCAGCACATCGATTGTCCCGGCAGGCTCATTGGCGATGCGTGAATATATCGCATTTCGGCCAAGACCCAGATTGTGTTTCGTCACGAACGTCGGCGTCAGAACCAGGCCGGGCAGGAAGATGAGCATAATCAGGACGAGAATGAATGCGATGATTCTTTTCATGTTCTTGGTTAACTTCATATTGATACCTCTTATTGATATCTCTTTCGGCAGGATTTGCAATCAGAACCCTGCATAGATCAGGTCCACCGTCTGATAGCCCGCGCCGTATGCGCCGAAGACGGCGATAGACAGGATGAGCGCGTAGTAGATGCCCCAGCGGGGCACAATCGGCAGCGACGGTACCTTCTCAAGGAGATCCGGCTTCCGTTCCAGGAAGTAATCCACCGCAAAAACAATAGCAGTTCCGGCCAGCACGACGAACCAGTCGCCGATGTCCAGCTTGAGATGGAGCATGTCCACAGCCATTTTCTCGTTGATGAATGGCCCATGGAAAAGGTTCCGGCACATTTTCAGAAATTGCCGGAAGGTCTCCGCGCGGAAGATCATCTCGCCCGTCAGGATAATGCCCCAGGTGCGCACCTGATGCCAGCGCTGAATCCAGATGTTGTCATCGCTGACGTGGATGGCGCGACGCATCCCCGCACCGACCGGCTGCAACGCCACCTCGGCCAGGAGGATGATGAAATAGTAGACGCCGTAGAGGATGTATGGCCATTTCGGCCCGTGCCACAGCCCATTCAGAATCCAGACCGGGAAGAGCGCCATGGCACTGGTTCCCACCATCGTGATGTATTTTCCGTATTTCGGGCGGCTGTATTTATTCCATTTCTTGACGGTGTCCGAGGTCGTCACCGGATAGAAAATATAATTCTTGAACCAGCGGCCCAGCGTGATGTGCCACCGCCGCCAGAACTCCGCCGCACTCTTCGCCTCGAATGGCTGGCGGAAATTCTCCGGCACCCGGATTCCGAAAATCCGCGCGGATCCGATGACGATATCGATAGTTCCCGCGAACTCCAGATAGAGCTGCACCGTGGTGACAACCGCCGTCAGCAGAATCATGGCGCCGGTGTATTCCTTATTCGGCAGATATAACACCGTCACGACCGTGTTCAGACGGTCCGCCACAATCATGCGCTTGAATAGCCCCCAGATAATTCGGAGGCTCCCCTGTGCGATGCTCTCGCCGGTAATGGACTCGCCCGCATAGAGGGCTTCCTTCGTATCGCCCCACTGAAGTATCGGCCCCTCCATCAGCGTCGGAAAGAACGTCAGGAATAGGAGTACCCGGAAGAAATTCCGCTCCGCCTGCTCCCGTTTCCAGTACACATCCAGCAGATAGCTGACCGCCTGTAGCGTGTAGAAGGAAATGCCAACCGGCACCAGAATTGTTGGGACCGAGAAGGACGCATTTCCACCCAGGTGCTGAATCACCTGTTCTGCGGTCTTCAGGGTAAAAGTAGAATATTTCAGCACTACCAGAATTCCGACGGTGCCCAGGAGTCCGGCCTGCAACACCCGTTTCATGCGCTTCTGTAGGGTCCCTCGGACGTCCTTGTCGTGGCGGTCTGTTCTTTTGACCGCACCCTGATATCGGTCAATGAGAATCGCGGTTCCATAGGTGATTCCGGCGGTAATCAGGCCCCAGAGGATGAGGCGACCGCTGATCATCCAGAAGAAGGCGAGGCTGGACGCCAGCAACACATACCAGCGGCGGCACTTCGGCGCAAGCTGGTAGGCCAGCATCACCAGCGGAAGGAATATATAATAGGAATTTACGTTATATGCCATTCTCTGCTCCTCGAATTTCGGTATTCCATTTCCAGTGTAGCAGAGAATTATTAAGAAACTCTTAGGACAGCATAAGGATTGCATTAAGATTTATGACACAGTGAGATGAGGTCGTATCGGCAGGAGTAGCAAAGGAGCCATAGCATGCGGGCGCCCGGGAAGCGCGGAAGTGGCCGCACCAAAGGCACCCGGGAGGGAACGGGAATCGTCACATTTCCAAGAAAGCGCAAAAACGAGCGGCGGCAGCCCCGCCATGCGAAGCTGCCGCTACCCGTTTTTAACACACTCTATAACAAATAGAAGGATGACATTATTGATCGATTGCCTCGCGCTCCGTCTCCGGTGCGCTGAAGTAATCCTTCGTCAGGTGGATAACCGTACCGGACAGGAGGAATACCGCAATCAGGTTCGGGATAATCATCAGACCGTTGAAGGTATCCGCGAGGGACCAGAGGAGTCCGAGGTCCATGGTCGCGCCGATGATGGCCACGAGAGAATATACCACGACGAACAGGCGCACCAGCTTGCTGCCGAACAGGTATTC
>CAVGMK010000139.1:0-7985 GCA_963630135.1 Oscillospiraceae bacterium | reverse complement strand
TTCCTCCCAGCAGCGTCTCTGCGAGCTGCAAATCATATGGATAGGTTACCTTGATATTGAAAGTCTCGCCCTTAACCAGTGCCACCTTCTCTCCCTTCACGACGAAGACCTTCGCGGCATCGGTAAGAATCGCCTTCTCCTCCTCCGTCAGTGTCTCGTACATATCCTTGAACTTCTTCGCTGGGAAACTCTGCGGTGTCTGACCCTGGTAATAGTTGCGGCGATTCGGGATGCTGGCTATGGTCTCACCATCCAGGCTCTCCACGATGGTATCGGTCGCCGGAATCACCGTATCGCAAGCGATGCCCTGGCATGCCAGTTCGACGTTCTCTTCGAGAATCCGCTGGGTCACGAACGGGCGAACTGCATCATGCGTTACGACAACGGTCTTCTCGTCTAATCCATCGGTCTCCTCGATATACCGGATGGCATTCATGATGGTGTCGTTGCGTTCCTTACCACCTTCAATTACGACAACAGAACTACTGTCTGGCAGATGCTTATGGAAAAGATCTTTCGTGTAGGTCACCCACTGCGCCGGGCACAGCACGATGACCTTCTCAAAGACATTATTAATGACGAATTTCTCTGCCGTGTGTACAATGATTGGCTTCTTACCAATATGCAGATACTGCTTCGGTCGATCCACATTGCCCATACGGCTTCCAATGCCACCTGCCAGAATTACACCATATACCATCTGTTGTCCTCCTTACATATCCATATAGAATCACATGATTATATCTCATATACTAGTTTGATTCAAGTTTCGTTCAAGGGCGATTCATCACCATAAAGTCCGAACGTGAATTTCGAATGGGATTATAGAGCCTGCATCACTCGATGTTGTTATGTTCTCTATCTTGATTTCCAATCATAAACAGGTTTCGATGGATGCTCGGTTTCACTAGGCACTTTATGCAACGCCTTATGCCCTAATCTGATTCAGAACAAACTTCGCCAGCCGCTTGGTGTTCCCGGTTCCCGGCTGCACGTATTTCGCGGCGAAAGCCTCGGCATCTACTATATTCCGACTCGCACCCCCAATTGCCCGCATCAGCTCCACCGGACTCCGGAACATCGGATAGGGCACATCCTTCTTGAAGTCAATAATGAAGCCGCGGCGTTCAAGGTACAAGTCCAAGTCATAGGTGTAGAGATACACCGGTAGGCCTGCCACGGCGGCCTCGAACAGGATGGAGGAATAATCCGTAACCAGGATGTCTGCAACGGAGAAGAGCTCCAGCGTCGAGAATTCCGGACATTCGAAGACCTCCATCCGGTTCACCTTCGTGCGGTCGATGGGATGAAGTTTCACTATCAGATTGTATTCTTCGTAATTGAACGCCTCAAATAGTGCATGTAAAGGTTCTGTGATATCCTCGCCGTTCCGGAACGTCGGGGCATACAGGATATTCTTCTTCCTTGAATTTCCTGCACTACCGGAATTCCTCAGAGGAACTGACGAATTCGGCTTATTCGCAGATTCCGAATTCATAACAGTATCGGTATTCCCGGAGTATTTGGCGTTCTCCGGGCAATCCGAACCACAAGAATTCACGGCATTCCCGGAATTTCCTGAGCGCTCCTGTTGTTCGGAATTCTCTACGCATCCCAGCGCCGGATACCGCTCCAGTATCCGCGCCCTCGTCTCCTGCTTATACGCATCGCTCTGCAGGAGGTCCGTCCGCGGGAGCGGGTAGACCTTGACCTGCGACTCCGGGTAGCCGAAGGCCGCCGCATAATATGGGCGGCAGTACTCGCTGCTGCAGAGGACGTAATCGTAGTTCTCGTGCATGTGCATCGCTTTGGCCAGCGCCGAGCTGTGGCCTTCCTCCGTGTCTACGGCGAGGTAGGCGAACTTCTTCAGGACGCCAAGGGCGTGCCACATCTGGATAACCCGAAGGTCCTTCTTGTGATGCAGGATGCTAACATTGATGCTGTAGCCCTCCAGGATGACCACCCGGGAGGTGGCAATCGCATGCATCTCCGGACCCAGCATGTAGAGGATGTACTTAATTTTACCCGGAAATCCCGGGGGAATCTTCCGGTTCATCGTCACGACTTCCACTGACGGATCCTGTCGCTCGATTTCCTCCTTGAGAAGGCGCATATCCAAGGTCAGGCGGTTACTCTGGCGGCTGATCATGGCGATGCGATTCCGGGTCGGCGCCAGCTTGTGGAAGGCGTAGATGAAGTTGCACAAGGCTATGGCAATTCGAGTTAGTAACTTCATAATAACATCCTTTCGGTTGTTGTAGGCGGAAGCCCATTGCCGTTGGGCGGTGGGAGGAGCCTGGTGAATCTGTCAGGACCTCCTGCCGAATACCCAATCAATAACGTGCTGCGTGGCATGGCCGTCGCAGGCTTCCATGAACTGCTTGCCGAAACGGACGCGAATCGCGTCCTCCGCGTCGCCCGGCTGCCGGATAGCCGCAATCAGCTCGTCTGGCGTCTTCGCCACCGGGCCGTAGAGGTAATCCTCGTAATCGTAGTAGAAGCTCCGGCCGTTGTAGTACGTGTCGAAGTCGTACGGATAGAACACCACGCGCCCTCCGGCGAGATAATAGTCGAAGATGACGGAAGAATAATCCGTAATCATCACGTCCGTGATGGTGAGAATATCATTAATCTCACGCTCCGCCGACAGGTCCACGAAGAAGTCCGGGTACCTGCCGAAGTCCGGCGTCTTCACCCTGCCGGACGCAATATTGTTGTAGAGCGCCGGGTGCCACTTGAAGACCCATACGTAATCCTCGTGCAGCGCCTCGTAGATGGTATCAACCGGCACCTGGTCGAAATCGTAGGATGCATCATCGGCGCGAAGTCCGCGGTAGGTTGGGGCAAAAAGAATGATTTTCCGTCCCCGGAGTACCGGGTAAGCATCATATAATCTTGCCTTCGCCGCTTCCACGTAGTCCGCGTCGAAGAACATGTCCGTCCGCGGGATGCCGGTGGCGCGCACGCAGCCCGGGCTCACGCCGAAGGCCTCGGCATAATTTCCGTTGATGGCCTCGGCACTGGTGATGACATTGGTGTACTTCCGGTAGCCCTTGTGGATACGGATGTGCTCGCTTCCCTCGATTCGGCTGTAGCCCATCTTCTTGAAGGCGCCGGCGCCGTGCCAGAGCTGGCAGATCTTCTGGCCTTCCCGCACCTTGAAATAGGAAGTGTAGCGGAAATAATCTTCCAGGAAGATGACTTCTGCCGTCGTCATATCGTAGACCAGGCGGTAGAATTCCCCCGGCGAGCTCCAGAGCCGGCGGTCCGCCTTGAAATAGGTTGCTTTCTCATATTCCTCGCTCAGTGCGTCGTAGACGCAGCGGAGGTTGCCGCCGTTCTCTGCCCTCACATCGGAGATGAACATTGCTTTGTTCTTCCGAACCGGCGATAATTTCCCGATAATCCGGTTCAGCAGAATAAATACGCAGGCGGTTATCAAATTCGTACAATATCTAATGTATCTCATGGGATTTCACCTCAATATAGTGTGATTTTAGCACGTATAAGGGGCCCTAGCAAGTTGACCGATAAAATATTTCCGCCAGTTTACAGATAATATTATTGATTTTTATCTTGGCGGGTGCTATCATGCAACTAGAAAGAACAGGTTGCCGGTCGCTCCGGCGCCACAGGGAACAACACATCTTCGGGCCAGTGTCGTAATGGGCCCTGAGGGTGGTTTTTTATACGAAAATTTCGGATAACAGGTGATAGGGCATATCCAATAAGAGGGCATTATGATAAGAACGAATTCTCACAAGGTTACTCAGCGAAACATCATCGCGATACTGCTACTGGCGGCAGTTATCGTGCTGGGCGCAGCGGTGACGGCACCGTCTCAGGCAGCCACGAAGACGAGTACGACGGGTTGGAAGACTTCGGGCTCGGCGAAATATTATTTTTACAAGAAGGGAAAATGCTATAAGAACTGTTTTGCGACCATCAGCGGCAGCAAGTACTTCTTCAATGAGAATGGCGAACTGGTGAAGGGACATTTCGAGTACAAGGATAAATATTACTATTCCAGCACGAAGACTGGCAAGGTGAAGACCAGCGCGGGGTTCGTGACGTATCAGGGAAATAAGTACTACGTGCAGAAGGGCGGCGAGATTCTCGCCGGCTGGCCGTTCCAAGTGGATGGCAAGAAGTACTACGCGTATCACAATGGCCGGCTGGGAACCGGAATCTTCAAGTATTGCAAGTATTACCACTACGCCGATTCGAACGGCGTAACGAGGACGACGGCGGGATTCGTGACCAGCGGCAGCAATCGTTACTACGTGGCGGCCGGCGGGCGGATTACGCGGAACAGCACGTTCAAGGTATCGGGGTATACGTATAAGTCGCTCTCCAAGGGGCAGCTGGCCAAGGGTGTGTTCAAGCAGGGTTCGGCGTACTATTATGCGAATCCGGACAATAACCGCGTGAAGACGACCAAGGGCTGGATTAATTACGACGGGAAGAAATATTATGCGGCGTCCGGCGGCAAGATCTATACCGGGACGTTCATCACCGTGGATGGCGACAAGTATTACGCCACCGAGACGGGAGCGATTCAGACCGGGACGTTCAAGGTCAGCGGTGCGACGTACAAGGCGACGTCGACCGGGCGGATTACGACAGGTGCCGGCAGCAAGGTGCAGGGCATCGATGTCTCCTACTTCCAGCACTCGATTGATTGGAAGAAGGTCAAGGCCTCCGGCGTCAAGTTCGTGATTATTCGATGCGGGTACAGAGGCTCCACCAGCGGCAAGCTGTATACGGACAGTACTTTCATGACGAATATCAAGGGAGCGAAGGCGGCGGGCCTCGAAGTCGGCGTGTACTTCTTCACCGAGGCGATTAATGCCAAGGAAGGTCGCGCAGAGGCGGATTACTGCATCAAGCTGATCAAGCAGTCCGGCGTCAAGGTCACCTATCCGGTCGTTATCGATACGGAGAATCTGTCCGGCGCGAGAGCGTCGTCGGCGAAGCTGTCGAAGACGAAGCGTACAGAGGCGGTCAAGGGATTCTGCGAACGAGTGGAAGAGCTGGGCTATACGCCGATGATCTACGCCAGCACCAGCTGGCTCAACAACCAGCTCAATATGAACCAGCTGTCGGATTACCACGTGTGGGTGGCTCAGTATTACAGCCGGGTTACCTACGGCGGGACATATAAGTGCTGGCAGTACACCAGCTCCGGCAAGGTGAACGGCATCAGCACCCGGGTGGATATGAACTACTGGTATAAGTAGACATAAGTACACATCCGTAGGCTGATTTCATCGGCCGGCTGTCGTGGCGGGTCGTACATGCTTCCGAGGGATAGTCTGGAGGATTATCACTATGGCGAGCGGATTGGCCGGCCGACGAAGCGTCGCTAGTACTGCTATCGAGTCAAGCGACCACAACATATATTTGCTATCATAAAGCCCTATATATTCGGGAAGCAATTCCCACAGGAGAAGATGCGCGTTGTCGCATCTTTTTCTGTGCCTAAGCTGTGATATAATTCAAATTGATAGAATGACGGGACGACAATAACTCGCAAGGAGATTCATATATGAGAAGAATATATACTACCCTACTGGCAATAGCCGTTATCGCCTCATCTGCCCTCTTCGGTTTCGCCGATACGGCGGATTCCATTCAATACACCATCCAATACACAACGGATAAAAGCAATACCGATTCCTATATCACCTACGATTCAGAGAATATGCCAACCTTCATTCAGAATCAGAAGGTGTATATCCGAATTGTGGAAGGAACCGAGGACGGCGAAGGTACAGATGGAGATGCTGGTGCTGGCGGTACTTCCGGGGATGCGACCTCTGGGAGCACATCCGAAAATGGAGATAACGCGGCAACCGGTGTGAACACGGGAAGCAATTCCGTTGCAGGAAGCAATTCCTCCGGAACGGGAAACAGCAGCGCCGGCAGTAGTAGCGGAACAGGCAGTAGCGGAACTTCTGCTAGTGCAATCAGCGGGAGCAATGCCACCGGCGCGGATTCCAACGATGCTGCAGGCGAGAATTCAAGCGATACAGCGGATGGTGCGAACAATGCGGACGCCTCCGCCTCCCCTACCCTCCTGCAACGTGCATCCGGCAGCGAGGTCGGAGAGAGTCTGACCGTGGCGGAGGATGGTTTTTACCAGATTAATACAGGGAAACTGGGAACCTACGAGCTGGTGCTGGATGACGAGGTCGTGATGGCGTTCCGGGTGAAGGCGCAGGCCGGCGTCATCTACAGGAACAAGGCTTACTATTACCAGGACGAGAATGGTGTCATTCGGACGACGGTGGGATTCCTCCGGTGGAACGGGCGGCTGTATTACGTGCAGAAAGGCGGCAAGATTGCGGCCGGCAAGACCTTCAAGGTCGGGAAATACACATATCGTGCGGCCAGCAATGGGCAGATCAAGACCGGCGTCTATAAATGGGGAAAATACTATTATTATTCGAGTAGCAACGGACGGCTAAAGACGTCGAAGGGTTTCGTCAGCAGCGGCGGACACCTCTATTACGTGCGGAAGGGCGGCAAGATTCAGACCGGCAAGACGTTCAAGATTGGGAAGTACACGTACCGCGCGGCGGGCAATGGCCAGATTAAGACCGGCGTCTACAAATGGGGTAAATATTATTACTACTCCAGCAGCAAGGGGCGGCTCAAGAAGAGCAAGGGCTTCGTGACCAGCGGCGGGCACCGGTACTACGTGCGGAAAGGTGGTAAGATTATCGTGAGCAAGACTTTCAAGGTCGGGAAATACACGTACCGCGCGGCGAGCAATGGGCAGATCAAGACCGGCGTCTACAAATGGGGCAGCTACTATTATTATTCGAGCAGCAGCGGCGTGCTGCGGAAGAAGGCCGGGCTGATTAGCTGGAACGGCAAGAAATATTATAGCCGGTCGAACGGGACGCTGTATACCAGTCGGTTCTTCTTCGCGAATTCGGTGATGTATTACGCCGGGAGCAACGGCGCGTGCCAGACCGGAACGTTCAAGGTGGGCAGTTACACCTACACGGCGGATTCGACCGGCGCCATCTCCTCTTCCGACCGGAAGTACATGCTCGGCGTGGATGTGTCCTACTGGCAGGGTTCGAACATCAACTGGAGCAAGGTGAAGGCCAGCGGCATCAGCTTCGCGTTCCTGCGCTGTGGGTACACCACCTCAGATAAAGGCGCGCGACAAGTGGACAGCACCTTCCAGACCAACATCAAGAACGCGACATCGGCGGGACTCGATGTCGGCGCGTACTACCTCACGCAGGCGGTGACAGAGGCGGAGGCGAAGGCAGAAGCGAAGCTCGCCATCCAGCAGGTGCAGGCTTCCGGGTGCCCTCTCAATCTCCCGCTCGTCGTGGACACGGAGAATGTGAGCGGCCGAGCTTCGTCCGCCAAGTTCTCCAAGGCGAAGCGGACGGCGATTGTCAAGGCCTTCTGCGAGACGGTCAAGGCCGCCGGCTACACGCCGATGATCTACGCCAGCACCAGCTGGCTCAATAACAACCTCGATATGTCGAAGCTCTCGGCGTACAAGGTCTGGGTGGCGCAGTACAGCGATTCTGTCAGCTACAGTGGCGCGTACCAGTGCTGGCAGTACTCCTGCACCGGCACGGTGAGCGGCATCAGTGGGAAGGTGGATCTGAATTACTGGACGCTGTAGCCTTGGAAGAAGGAATTTCTTTGCAGACACGGGTTCCTAGCGTATAATGAAGTGAAAGAACGTGATTGGGGGGTTAAAAAGGGAATGAAAAATAATAGACGCACCCGACTCTGCCGGGTGATGTTATCGGCGCTACTGAGCCTGTCGCTTGCCATCTCGCTGATTCCGGGCACATCGCTCGTCTTCGCGGAAGACGGAAGCGGTGCTTCCGGTAATGCCGGGACGACGGTCAGCGGGAGCGAATCCGGGGGCAGTGGCACGGAATCCGGGACAGATGTCAGCGGCAGTGAATCTGGTTCGGGCAGCGAATCCAGCACTGGAACCGAGG
>CAVGMK010000138.1:0-8256 GCA_963630135.1 Oscillospiraceae bacterium | reverse complement strand
CTTTCGTTCCGCCCTTATATCTTACCGACCTTCTCTCCGAAGGAACTCCACCAGCACATCCTTCGTTAGCCACACGCCGTTGACCGATTGATAGAAAGCGTATCCCATCTTCTGCATCTCCCCAGCCAAAAATAAATTTCTATCATCATTGACCTGCAGCTTTTTGAATGTTTAACTGTTGGCGCCGATGACCTTTACAGCCTTCACATCGTTTAGCGAGATTGAGTCAATCTAATCTTAAACGCCTCGTCTTCATCGTACCAGAAGATAACACGACGCTTATAGAACCCCCTGCAGGGGAGTCGCAAAAAGTCTGTTTAAATCGCTGCATTACCCTCTTTCCGTGTTTTGTATATAAATTGTACTCCGCGACGCTCCTTTTTTTATTAGAAAAGCGTTCTCAACCATATCCGACAAGATAGCCCTAGCTCTACGTTCCTTTACCTTCAAAATCTGTGCTGTTTTAGCTGTTGTAATAAAGTCATACTCCAACACATATTTGTAAATCAACCGTTCTTGCTCATTATCCGGCATTTTGCTGGTGTTATCCGGCACTTTAACGGCAGTATCCGGCACTTTAACGGCAGTATCCGGCACTCTGATGATATTTTCAGTTTCATTGGTGTTGTTCTTGGTGATATTTACATCATTCCGGTTTCTATATATATTGATGCGCAAATCCACATCTCCTCCAATAAACTCCGGTTCCTGCAATCCGACAGCCTTTACTTCGTTAATTATTCTCGGAATACCACTTCCCCAAGACTCAATCAGGTTCATATAAGCAAACGCATGAGCAAGAGCTTCATTTCTGACTTTGGAATAGCCTTCTTTCATGCGCTCTATAGTCTGACCCATCGGAAGCTTTCCGGGAGAAGTAATTTCCAGACGGTCATCATATACGGCAACCTGTATTCTGCCGTGATCGAGATAACTGCGATGTACCATCGCATTGATGATTAGCTCACGAATGGAATCTGGCGGAATTTCATAGACATCCTGTCGATAAATACCTACAAATGTTGCACCAAGTTGAATATTTCTCAGGACGAAATGGAAGGCTTCATCTATTTGCTCCCAAAGCGGACCGGTATATTCTTTGCGATCGACAAATACCGCTTTTGTAGTACCCTTGAACACGCCGCACTGCGTTGCAACATGTAATCCATTGCCAGTTAGGATGGCAAATGCATTGGACGGGTAGTCCTTTCCGTCTCGTTCAATCAAAATACCCCAGGAGCGCAGTTGTTGTCTACCGACATCCTTGATAGATGCCTTTTGCTCCTCGCTGCGGGCATTCTTTACGGCCTGTTCCTTCATGGCTTTGCAGAGACCGTCAATTTCCTCATCAGTAATAGTCAAGCCGGTACACAAAACCTGGTCGAAATGACGGTTACTGCCCTCAAGCATCAGTTCCTCAATCATGTACTCGTCAGCAAGACGGGTAGTACCTGCAACACGTACATATACGCCACCCTCTCTGCCAAGAGTCTTGATATAATACGGGCGCTGTCTGCCATCAGAAATCTCCACAATAATCACTGTCTTACCATCAATCGTCTGCAACGTAATATCCGGTATAATAGCCGGTTCACAGCTATCGGATACCGCATTGGCGATAGCATCTATTTTCTTGAACACATCTTCCTTGTCAATTCCAATCACTTCTCTGGTTTTATCGGCAATTCCGAAAATAATCTTTCCGCCGGTTCCGTTTGCAAAAGCAACCACAGACTTCATGTATTTGATACTTTTCTCCGGCAGGTCTTCCTTGAACTCCACATTCTTAGATTCTCCTGCGAGAATTTCTTCCATGGTCATACTGACACCTCGCTTTCCATTTACTTCTGGTCATCTTATTGGACATTCCTTTGGACAATGTGTCCGATTGCAATAGACTTCAGATTTTTCTCAGCTCAAACAATTCCACGGCCTGTTTCTTCGTTTATCAAGGCCTGTTTCTCATCCGAGAAGGCCTGTTTGTACAGCTCCTAGGCCTGTTCTTACCTCAGCCTACCCGAAACACCGCTCCACCAGCTCATCCAGCGTGCCATCCTTCGCCGCCTGCGCTGCGTCGGCCTGGACGAAGTTCGCGGTCTCGCGCTTCAGATCTTCATCGAATCCCAGGATGTAGTTGGTCGCAATCAGGTAGATGATGCGGGTCGGCGCCATGCCGTAGACCTGATTCCGCAGGATATGGCGAATGCGCTCGCCATCATCCGGAATCTCAGCTTTGATGACCTCCGAGCGGAACAGCCGCTTGACAATCTCCGTGATGTACAGGCCGGATTTCATATAGAGGTCCGCGAACGTCTTGGACGAATCATCGAAGCATCCCGGATTGTTCTCTTCCAGCTGATTCACCATCTTCTGGACCACCCAGCGAGGCGTGAAGATCTGATTCGTCTTCTGCGGCGGGATGTAGTCGAAGATATCTTCTTCATGCGACTCGTCGAAATAATTCGCCAGCTCCTGCTTCTTGCGAAGGAACTCCACAATCGAGTCGTTGAAGACTGTCTCATCGAACAGCTGGCCGGCGAAATATTCTTCCAACCCGGTATCCGGATTGATGTATTCGCCGCCGTCCCGGAGGAATCGGAAATCTGCCTCCGTGATGCCGGTCACCTCTTCGAACACATCGTCCTCCGTGTAATCGTCGAAATTCCGGAGCGTCAGGTTCTCGTCACCGTAGGCCATGATGAAGCTCGGAATCGTGCGGGCGAAACCGCGGAGATGCGCACGGATGGAGTCCTCGACGGACTTCTTCTCCTCCTCGGCTTTGTTCTTCTCCAGCCGTTCCACCAGTTCTGTCGGCCGGTTCTTCGTCTCCTCCTGAACAATGGATTCCGCCGCACTCGACAGATCCAGAGTCGCCTTCCGTATTTGAGCCTGCAAGTCGATTTCAAATCGATTCAGTTCCTCTTCCGATTCCGCCACCTGCTGTTTCTTCTCGAATTCCACCTGGGCGATATTAACCCGCTGGAGGTAATCACCTGTGGCTTCCTCGAACTTCCGGTCGATTTCCTGATCCACCTGCCGCTCAATTCGGTTCAGCGTGCCTTTCCGTACATCATATGCGTCCGCCGCTGGTTTCACATATTCTTCCTTGACCTTCGCCTTGACGGAATCCGCCAGATTTCTCATCGTATTCTTGGCAGCGGAGACATGTTCGCTCTTCGCAAGCTCTGAAATCTGCGGTTCGAACCCGGACATGATATCCTCATACTTCTTCTCCCCGAAGACATCCTGTGCCTTACCGATGACGATTTCATTCGGCACTTCCACATTGCCGTTCTCATCCACCGTCACATCCGAGATATGGTTCAGGTTGTCCTTATCCCGCTTTTTCGGATCCTCGTTGGCTGGGCTGAGCTTCTCCACGATATCCCGGACCACACCCGGTGCCCCGAAGACATTGCTGATATTGCGAAAAAGAAAGTTCGAGATAAAACCATGACGAACAACTTCTTGACTCTTCAGTTTCCGAGGAATCGAGAGCACCTGTGCCGCATCCAGCTCAACCATCCGGCCTTCGTCATCCTCACCCAGTACCGGGAAGAAATTCAATAGTCGCTTGATGTTCTCCTTGCGGTCGTCCGCCGTTCCTCTCCCCTCTGCAGTTCTCGGCGACAGGTTGTTGGCGAACTCGTCGAAAATCGTCAGCGTCCGCGCCGGGTCGAAGTCGAACACATACGCGGTCTCCTTGCGGTAATAATGGCCGCCATCCGAGATGGTACACGGATTCTGTGCGCGGAAAGCCGCCTGCATATACGAAGACGGGCTCTGCAAGTTACAGAGCATCAATACGCCACTCCACTCCGGAATCGTCACGCCCACCGTCAACTGGCCAACCGACAGCGTGATGGTCTTCTCATTTGAGGCAATGGCCGCCTTAACGCGGTCGAACGACTTCTCATTCTCCCATGCGCCGGCAGAACCGCCGTCATCCAGACGTCCATCTCCGGCTGCCAGAACAATCTCATACTCACTGAATACCGGGTCCGCCTTCAGGAGTTCCGCCAGCGCCTTGGCACTCGCCACGCGGTTCAGCAACCATAGCGTATGCTTCAGCTCCTGCCGAAGCTCCGGCGTGGAGTACGGATACTTCTCGTTGGTCACCAGCGCATGGAGAAATTTCTTGATTTCCTCCTCATGCTCGAACTTCCCCGATTCCTTCGTCGCGAAGAATTCGTTCAGGTCGAATGCGTAATCCACCGTCTCATCGTCCGACAGATCAATTCCCCGCTGCACCTGATCATAGATCATGTTGGAAATCTGATAGGTATACATTTCCATTCGAGGTAGCCGCTCGTACGGATTGAATTCCTCCTTCGCCCAGTTCTCCTTCGCCTCCTGCTCATCTGCATAGGACCAGTTGAAGATCTGATTCTCCGCGAACTGGTCACTCGCCAGCGCCTTGAATGGCGTGCCGGAGAGGTACAGCGTGTGCTTCCGCTGGATGTTCCGGAAAGCCCGGTCGGTCCGAATTGTATCGATTCCTTCCTGCGACTCATCCACAATCAGGAGGTCGAATTCAACGCCCTTACGTCTGAACCCCTCCCGGTCCGTATAGGACTTCGCCAGCCACTCTAATTTATCGAATTTGCCGCCGAAGTATACCGATCCTTTCAATCCTTGTAGGGATTCGAAGACAATCATCCCCGGAATTTCTTCCATATAATAATCCAGATATTCACCCCGGGATAGTACGCCCGGCTTGCCTTTCAAGGCATCGTTCTCCGATATGAAGGCATATTCCTTGCGCCACCCGATGAACTTGTGGAAGTCTTCCGCCCAGGAATTGGCAATGCTTGGGCGGTTCGTCACGATGAGGACTTTCGTGAAGCCCATCTGTCGAATCAGGTCATAGGCGGTCAATGTCTTGCCAAAACGAGGTTTCGCATTCCACAGGAATTCCGTCCCACCGTTCGCGAAATACTCCTTCGTCATCTTCACGGCGTCTGCCTGTTCCTGACGTAACGTGTAATCCAGCTCTTCCTTGGATACCGGAATTTCTCTGCTGGCAAAGGTCATGAAACGCGTCAGTAGCTCCGGACCGGTCTCGTGGAACCACTCCGTATTCGGATCCCTTTCGACCAACTCTCTCTCCAAATAGGCGTGAAAATCATGGTCCGTGAATTTCTCCCCGGATCCATCCTTATATATCGCATTGTCCTTCCACGCCAGCTTCCAGTGAACATGAGCCGTGTGGGTCTGCTGGTTGATTCTGTCCTCTACCGTCTGCTTCTCCGTATACCCTACTTTGGTCCAGCCTTCTTTATATGGAATGCCTGGCAGCGTGTAGGCGTATATCATCGGGACAATGGGTCTAAAGCTCTTAATATTCGGTGCCATCTACGCCATCTCCTTTACATGGGATTCAATGAATTCAATTTCCTCGTCGCTCAGCCCGTACTTCGCGTAGAGCTGCTGGTCAATCTCCGGAATGGCGCGTGACCAGTCGATGTCGGAGGCGGCTGTGAAGTCTTGGAGGGGAACGTATTGCCACTTGTCTCGTGTATTATCCTGCGTGATTTTCAAAACGCCCAGCATTACACGAGCAAATTTTGTTTTAATGTATTTCATGCAATTGTTTGCTTCATCCAGATTATCAAACGAGCCAATAGACAAAAAGGATTCTGTTGCCCCGATTAGGGGTTCCCCGATTAGGGGTGTTGATAACACCTCTCCCAATGCACCGGATCCATTCGCTTTCGGGATAAATACTTTATACTGATAAAAACTGTCCGGGGTTGATTGATAACGTTTTATTCCCCAGTAATATACTCGCTTATTACTAATCAGCCCTAGGAATTTAACATATTCTTCTTCATCTTCTGGTTTTTGTTCGAAGAAAACGACATCTCTCAAGACTTTGAAGGCTCCCGATCCCACATCTTTTTTATGTCCTTTTGACTGTAGCTCCACTATTTCTGGATGTTCTTCTAGCGCAACATCAGAAAGCTTATAAACACCTCTTCCCGATATTATGGAAGAAATCGATGCCTTTATTGAAGGTTTGACTTTCTTCAGGATTCTATTCAATTCATCGAACGCTGTGAAAATCTCTATTGGTTCATACGAATTACTTGCATCATGGTAAGTAATGGCAATGCCACCTTTAATATCTGTGTTAGGAAAAATTTTGCTTCCGTCTGGTTCATACTCCAATACAGTGAAATGTTCATCCTTCAACATCTTCTCATTCCACGCTTTCGGCGTACTACCGGCATTGAACAAGAATCGTGCAGGATGAATCATCTCAACCTTGTCCGCTACCTGATAGGCAGCATCCAAGAACTTATCGTATATCGGTGGAGCAAAACCTTTATTGTCGCCTATCGTCTCATCCTGATATGGCGGATTCCCAATCACAAAGTCAAATTTCATATTCCTTCCCCCTGTATTGATTTTCAAATATTCCAGACTGTTGCCGCGGCGCCAGTCCCACGTCCGGCTATGCGGTTGCTCATCACTCTTTTCCTGGGTATCATCCGCCAACAGCTCGAAGATGTTCATCTGCTGGAATTCCTCTGTAGCTTTGCAATAAGGAATGGTGCCTGTCAGGCCATCCATCTGCCAGATATTCCAAGTGATGACCTTGATAATCTCCCTATATTCTTTGGCGGTCGGCTTCCGGTTCCATCGGTGCTGCAGATACTCCTCGTAGGTCATGAGGAGATTCAGCCGCGCAATCAGGAGATTGTCGCCTTGGAACTCGTAACCGTATGTCTGTTGGAACGCCCGAAGCGCCCAGGTGAGCCATTCCCGCTCGTGCGATGCATTTTCATTTACAATGCGCAGCTTGCGATCCAGAATTCCCTGCCGCCTTTCTATCGGAATACCTTCTCCGGTCGCCACATCATATCGGTTCACCAGATAAGGCGCTTCACCGCAGGTAATCTCCAGTCGCCGCTGATCCACGTATCGTTTCCAATTCTTACGCTTCGGGAACGTGATTGTCTCTCCGGCATCCTCTACGTCAAGGAAGGGATCATTCCCGCCGAACCAGACTTCATCCGCATGGCTCACCATTTGCTGGCAGATCCACAGCGGCGTGAAGACCTCCGCGTGCTGCCGCGTGCGCTCGCTCTGCTGCTCCAACGCCTTCTGCGCGCGGTTCTTAATCACGTGGGCGTTGTTACCGGTAATCAACGCAACGTGAATCTCCTTATTCCGGTGATACTCCTCGCCCAGCTCCTGGTAGGCATCCGTCGCCCAAATAATATTAGACTTCGTCGTCCGGTCCACCAGAAGGGGTTCCAGGAGCTTCATGGAATGAAGCCGTAATATTTCATTCTGAATGCCAACCAGCATAATCAATCTCCTTCATGGGACGACTCGTCCCTCCTCATAATAATCATCACTCCAATTATACCCAAATCCCCCTGCTCCTGACAACTTTTGCAGGGGCATACTCCGGATATTCTCCGGAACCCAGACATTGCCACGAATGAATCTGACGCTACCCAATCAGAATAATCTGCCATCATTCCGTCATTATCACATTCTGCTATTATCAGGAAAGGAAGCGGCAGTCCCGCTTCCATCTTAGCAACCGATTCGCTTTCCCGAAATCGCCGTCTGCTCGAAGGTGGGATAACGGGTGATTTATGACGCAATACACCACGTTAGATGTGGCCAGTGGTAGCGTGTGCGGAGCACGGACGTGTACGGCGGGGGAAATTTATTTTTGGCCGGGGGTTCTTTGCCAAGAACTTCTTTACCCCCGAGGTCGTATGAATTTACCCTTGTTCAGATGCATCGGGATAATGCGGGTGGTTGCCAATGAGATTCGCCTCCTTCAACGCATAAATTAAAGCTCCTGCTGCTTGGAGGCAGCAAGAGCTTGAGAGATTTAGCTTCTCCCCAACTTGGGGAGAAGTCACTTGTGACCAACTTGGGCACATGTTCAACCGTATACGCATTCCTGAATCCGGCATTTTACGCTTTTCACGCCTTCCAGAATCAGCATTGCAAGGAGCGGCAGACCAAACGGCGTTAAGAAGAAAGCGGCAACCAGACCGGCAATGCCGCTGGCGGTTCTACCGTCGATGATGATGCAGATCGCACCCAGCGCGGTGGCGATGGCGATGAAATTCAAAACGACAGCGGACAGCTCCACGATCTTTGTAGCGATCCAGATGATAACGGTGAGCAGTGCGAATACCGGTGCAAGCAGGATTCTAAGCAATATCTTCATGAGCGGGACCTCCTTCGTTTCTTTCTGATTTCATTTTACTTTTTCGTTGCGGC
>CAVGMK010000137.1:0-8337 GCA_963630135.1 Oscillospiraceae bacterium | reverse complement strand
AGGGAACGAAATGGCAGAAACATTATTAATCAAAGGAAACGAGGCGCTGGCAGAGGGCGCCATTCGCGGTGGCTGCAGATTCTATGCCGGCTACCCGATTACACCACAGAGTGAAATTCTGGAGTGGATGGGAAAACGTCAGAAGGAAGTTGGCGGCGTATTTGTACAGGGTGAGTCCGAAATCGCCAGCGTCAACATGGTATTTGCAGCAAGAGCACTGGGTGCAAGAGCACTGACATCCTCTTCCGGTCCTGGATTCTCCCTGAAGCAGGAAGGTATTGCTTATTGGGTCAGCGCAGAAATTCCGGGCGTTGTTGCTTGCGTACAGCGTTATGGTATCGGTGACGGCTTCATCGGCGCCGGACAGGACAACTACTGGCAGGCAGTAAAGGGCGGCGGTAACGGCGACTATCACCTGATTACCCTCGCACCGAACAGCGTGCAGGAGAACATGGACATGGCTTACGAATCCTTCGAGCTGGCAGAGAAGTGGATGCATCCGGTACTAATCCTCTCGGACGCTACCATCGGTCAGATGATTGAGCCTTGCGAAGTAAGACCTTACAAGGAATATGACAAGGATCAGTATGACTGGGCCGTAAAGGGTACGCCAATCGGTACGCCGAACAAGGTCGTTACCGACAAGACGTACAATGAGGACATCGACGGATGGAACGCGAAGTACCTCGCAAAGTGCCGCAAGATTATCGAGGAAGAACAGCGCTGGGAATCCATCATGGTAGAAGACGCTGAAATCGTACTGGTTGCTTATGGTATTTCTTCTCGCGTTGCAGAAGGTGCTGTTCGCGAAGCCAGAGAGAAAGGCATCAAGCTGGGATTGATTCGCCCGATTACATTGTGGCCGTTCCCACGCAAGGCATTTGCGGAGCTTTCCGACAAGTGCATGGCTCTGGTAACCGTAGAGATGAACATGATGGGACAGCTTCGCGAGGACGTCATGCTGTATACCAAGAGCAAATATCCGACTTACGCTATCACTACAGCTTATAAGGTTCCGACTACCGATGAGGTTATCGAGTTTGCGGAAAGCATTCTGATGGGAACCGCCACAGAACAGGAGGTGTATTAATATGGCAAAGAAGGCACCTGCAATTATGAAGTGTGAGAACTTGTTCTGTGCCGGCTGCGGCCATTCTATCTTTGACCGCATTCTGGGAGAGGTTCTCACAGAGATGGATATCATTCAGGACACCATCATCTGCTCCGATATCGGATGCAATCACCAGTTCCAGTATTGCATGGCAGTGGACGCAATCGTTCCGCCACATGGCAAGATGGGTGCTGCGCTTACCGCAATGAAGCGTGTAAGACCGGACAAGTATGCATTAACAATTGCCGGAGACGGCGGTGCATATGCGATTGGTCTGGGTGAAACGATGGCATGCGCAACCCGTAATGAGAATGTTACATTCTTCGTTATGAACAATACCTGCTACGGTATGACCGGTGGACAGATGGCACCAACCACTCAGATGGGACAGTGGTCTTCCTCCACACCATATGGCAGAAACTTCGAAGATCACGGACTGGATTTCGATGTAGTCAAGGTGATGAGAAATCTGGACATTGCTTATCTGGCCAGAACGACGATTACCAACCCGAAGGAAGTCAACAAGACCAAGAAAGCCGTTAGAAAAGCACTGGAAAAGCAGCGTGATAACAAAGGCTTCTCCCTGGTTGAAGTACTGGTTCCTTGCCCAACGAACTGGGGTCTGCTCCCGCCAAAGGCAATGGAACGGATTGAAAATGAACTCGTCCCACATTATGAGATGGGCGAAATCATCGATAAATAGGGAGGAAGATATATGTTAAAAGGAATTATCTGCGCCGGATTCGGCGGACAAGGTGTATTAACGGCTGGAAAGCTTCTTCTCTATGCGGCATATAAGCAGGGAAAGAAAGCAACCTGGTTCCCTTCTTACGGAAGTGAAATGAGAGGCGGATCGGCCAACTGCAACGTAGTTATCTCGGATAACCGGATTGCCAGCCCATATGTAGATCATCCGGACATTCTGATTGCCATGAATGACCTTTCTCTTCTGAAATTCCAGGATACGATGAAGCCGGACGGCGTTCTGTTCGTCAATTCCTCGCTCGTTCCAGCGGAGAAGATCTCCAGAACAGACGTGGAAGTATTCTCGGCTCCGGTTACGGAAATTGCCATTTCACTGAAGAATGAGAAGGCTGCTAACATCGTTATGCTCGGATACGTATGCAAGAAGACCGGACTGTTCGAAGGTCAGGAATTCTCCGATTCCATGTGCACGTATTTCGAGGATGCCGGTAAAGGAAAGTACAACGCAAAGAACGTGGAAGCTTTCATGGCAGGATACAATTTAGATTAGTAAGGAGAATAGATTGATGGATCTGAAGAAACTGCTCAAACCGGAGAAGATTGCCATCGTGGGTGCGACAGAGAAAGAAACCTATGGTGGATTCGCTGTCAAGCTGATGGAACAGTATGCAGCAGAGAAGCTGAATAACGATGTCTATCTTGTAAATCCGGGAAGAGATCATGTATTTGATTATAAGTGCTATCACAGCCTTTCTGAGTGTCCGACCGATATCGACATGGTCATCATCGCAACCGCGAAGAAGACCGTACCGTCGCTGCTCCGTGAGGCTGCTGCGAAGGGTGCAAAGGGTGCGGTTGTATTCGCTGCCGGTTACGGTGAGACCGGAAAACCGGAGGATAAGGCAGCAGAACAGGAACTGAAAGAACTGTGCCAGGAACTGGATATGGCGCTGATGGGACCGAACTGCGCCGGCTACATCAATGTACTCGATAAGATTCCGGCAATGGGATTCATGACGACCACACCGGAGAAGAAGGGTCACGTAGGCCTGGTATCCCAGAGCGGCATGATTTGCACACTGCTTTTGGACAGCGGAAAGACCGATTTCTCTTACGTCATCTCCTGCGGAAACAGCAAGGTGGTAGAAGTTATTGACTACATCGACTTCCTGATTGATGACGAAGACACCAAGGTTATCATCTCCTACATTGAAGGTGTTACCAACCCGGCGAAGTTCGTAGAGGTACTGAAGAAAGCCGCGCAGAAGCGTAAACCGGTCATTCTGCTCAAGATTGGCAGATCCGAGAAGGGAAGCAAGGCCGCTTCCTCACATACCGGTAACCTCTCCGGTTCGGACAAGGCATTTGATGCCATCTTCAAGAAATATGGCGTTATCCGTGTTGACGACCTGGAAGACCTGGCAAGCATCTCCAACATGCTCGCTACCATTTCCGAACTTCCGGCTGGTGACAGAGTTGTCTCCCTGAACGGCTCCGGCGGTGAGAACGGTGTAGCATGCGACGTAGGCTCCATGTACAATATCAACTACCCGGATTTCTCGGAGGAGAGTACCGCAAAGCTGAAGGCAATGCTTCCGGACTTTGCAACCATCAGCAATCCGCTCGATACAACCGCAGACATCTGCTACGATACCGATGCCTTCGCTGATGCAGCGGAAGTCATCATCAACGACGAGAACTTCGATATGGCTGTTGTCGGCATCACCATCGTCAACGAGCTGACCGACCTCTGTGTGAAGCACATGTCCGAGGCCCTGATTAAGCTGAAGAAGGAAAACCGTGTAACGAAGCCAATCTTCGTTGTTCCGGCTGTAGAATCCGGCAGAATGCCAGACTACGTACTGGCGCTGAAGGAAGCCGGCATTCCGGTAACCGCTCCTTGCTACTATGGCTATAAGCATATTGACAAGATTGGACAGTACGCAAAGTGGTTAAAAGAAACTGACGTCGATGCACTCGAGGCCGCTGTTCCGAAGGATACCGGTGCGACGGAGAAGGTCGCTCTGTCCGAGCACGAATCCAAAGAGCTGCTGAAACAGTATGGTGTACCGGTTCCGGCAGAGAATATTGCCAAGTCGGAAGACGAAGCTGTTCAGTACGCAGAGGAAATCGGCTATCCACTGGTTATGAAGGTGGAATCGGCAGATATCATGCACAAGACCGATGCTGGTGGCGTGAAGCTGAACATCAACAGCGAAGAAGAAGTCAGAGCTGCTTACCACACCATCATGGAGAACTGCAGCAAGAGTTGCCCGAATGCCAAGATTAACGGCATTCTGATGCAGAAGATGCTGAAGAGCGGCACCGAGATGATTGTCGGTGTTACCAACGATTCGTCGCTTGGACCGATGGTACTTTGCGGAATGGGCGGTGTATTCACCGAGGTATTCAAAGATGCCGCACTCTATCCAGCTCCACTGACCAAGAAGGATGCCATGAAGATGATCAGCAGCCTGAAGGCATATAAGCTGATGACAGGCTATCGTGGTCAGGCGAAATTAGATGTAGACGCTTTTGCAGAGCTTCTGGTTAACGTCAGCCAGTTCGCTGTAGCGCATGTAGATGACCTTGTTGAAATGGATATTAATCCGGTATTCGTCTATCCTGAAGGAGAAGGAGTTGCTGCAGCGGATGCACTTGTGATTTGCAGAAAATAGAAAGGGAGGCTTTATTATGAATCGGGTGGAAAGAACACCTTCATTTGCAGAAAGTTTTATCCTTGTTGCAATATCACTGTCGATGCTGATGTACAACATCTTTATCCTGAAGGGAGATGCCCAGATCCCTCTCATCATCGCTACCTCGATGATTAGTGTGTATGCGGTGGTGAGACTGGGTTTCCGCTGGGATCGCCTGATGGACAGCATTGGAAACGGTATTCGGGAAATTGCCTCTACCATCCTAATCTTCGGTATCATCGGCATGATGATTGCCACATGGATTATGGGCGGTATCGTACCGACACTGGTCTATTACGGACTTCATCTGATGAATCCGAAGTTCTTCCTGGTAATGACTTTGCTCATCTGCGTTGTCGTATCAACGGCAACCGGAAGCAGCTGGACAACGGTAGGAACTATGGGCGTCGTATTCCTTGGAATCGGCGCCGGCTTCGGAATTCCGATGCCAATTACAGCAGGTGCTGCCATTTCCGGTTCGTATTTCGGGGATAAGATTTCTCCGATGTCCGATACGACTAACATGGCACCGGCAGTATCCGGCTCGGATCTGTTCTCGCATATTCGTCACATGCTGGTCAGCAGTGGAATATCCACGCTTATCGCGGCGGTGTTGTTCTTCATCATTGGGCTGAAATACAGTGGCGCAAGCGGAACACCGGAAATTATTACGGAAATCGAGAGCGTTATTTCATCCAGTTTCCATATTTCCCTGTTGTTCCTCATCGTGCCGATTACCGTCATTGGCCTTGGGGTGCTGAAGATGCCTTCTGTTCCAAGTCTGTTCCTGGGTGTAGTGCTTGGCGTCATCTGCTGCTGTATCCAGGGAAATGACCTCGGTTCTGTATTTGATGCATTGAACAATGGCTTCACGTTCACTTCCGATAGCGAGCTACTGTCATCCCTGTTCACCGGCGGCGGCATCCAGAATATGATGTGGTCGATGTCTCTGACGCTGTGTGCAATCTGCTTCGGCAGTGTGCTGGAAGTGACACAGATTATCAGCGTTCTTGCCGGCAAGATTCTGTCGGTAGTTAGAGGAACGAAGGGCCTGATTGTCGCAACGGTTGTGACATGCCTGACGACCAATATCATTACCGGAGACCAGTACCTCGGAATTATTCTTCCGGGAAAAATGTATAAGAAGAGCTATGAGGATTACGGCCTCGCCCCACAGAATCTGTCGAGAGCACTGGAGGATTCCGCGACCGTTACATCCCCGCTGGTACCATGGAGCTCCTGCGCAGCCGTTATGGTTGCGGCGCTCGGAATTCCAACCGTACAGTACCTGCCGTATTGCTTCTTCTGTATCGTATCCCCAATTGTCTCCATATTCCTTGGAATCACCGGAATTACTATTACGAAGCTTCCTAAGGACGAAAGTATAGAGAAAGAAACGCCCGTTATTGATTAAGAAAGAACTATGTTAAGGAAATGCAATTTATCAAGGAGGAAAAGATATGCTAAATGATAACAAATTTAGAATGACCCCCAAAGTGCTCGCAGCAGTCATCTCCATTGGATTAATCAACTCCATTGTATTTACTATTCCGTACATCAAGTACACATTCTATTTCGGAATGATTGAACTGACCGGTTGCACCAATGAACAGCTGGGCTATCTGCTGACCATCTTCGGCCTGGGCGAAGTATTCTCCCTGCCAATTGGTGGACTGCTGGTAGAGAAGTTCGACGTAAAGAAGGTTCTTCTGATTTCCACATACGGAACCGGAATCCTCTGCTTTATGATTGTACTTTTCCCTTGCTATCTGACTACCGTACTGGTATGGTTCGGCCTGATTTTCACCACCCTGTTCATGTTCTGGGGCGCAATTTTCAAGGGTCTGCGTATCCTGGCACCTGCTGAATATCAGGGCAGAATGAACGGTTTCTACTCCGGTTCTTCCGGCGTAGGATACTTCGTCATCGGTATGACCATGGTTCCGGTATATGATTATTATTCGAAACGCAGCGACGGCATGGGAATGAGAGCGGTATTCGTATTCCTGGGAATCCTGTGCTTCGTTCTCGCTACCTTCTGCTATTTCGCAGTAAAGGCCGCTCAGGAAGAGCAGAAAGCCAATGGCTGGGACTTTGCTGAGGAAGCAGATGAAGAGCAGATTGGCGGAATCAGAGGCCTGCTGGAAGGATTCAAGGCTGTCTCCAAGTACAAAGCCGTATGGACATTCGGTATCTGCCTGTTCTGCGTATATGGTATCGAGATCTGCATCAGCTACACCACATCCTACTTCACGGAAGTTCTGGGAATCACCGTTACCTTCGGTGCCGTACTGTCCATCTTCCGTTCCTATGGTATGAAGATCATCGGTGCTCCGCTTGGCGGAATCATTTCGGACCGCATTGGTGCGCCGAGTAAGGTTGTATTCACCGGTAACACCGTAGCTGCACTGTGCCTCGTACTGATTATCATGCTGCCGATGAGCGCTCTGAAGCTGCCGGTTCTGATGGCTATCATTCTGACAACCGCATGGTTCAACTCGATGTGCTATGGCGTACAGTTCGCTATCCCTGCAGAGGGTCAGGTTCCGGTTAACGTAGCTGCTTCCGCTATCGGATTCGGCTCCGCTATTGGTTACATCCCGGATGTATACCAGCACGCGATGATCGGAAGATGGCTCGACAACTGGGGCACTGCCGCTTATAAGTATGCATTCATCTTCGGAATTTGCCTGGCATTGATTGCAAACGTAACTCTGTTCCGTTTCCTGAAGGCAAAGAAGAGTGGCAAGCTCGTCTTCGGCGAGAAGTAATCCATCGGATAAGTGTATACTCCATACAACTAACGTATACATCACAATTACCTCTAAAAAGGAGAGCGCAGCGAAGGGGCCGCGCTCTCCTTTGATATCCGGGATCTATTTATGAAATCTCTCCAGAAACCACCAGAACATCCGTCCACCGTAATGGCAGGGGATGCTTTGGTGGTTTCACTATTTACTATAAGGACAATTATTTTACCAATAGGGAACAAAATGCGGATAAAAGCTTGAAGACAGGACGGAATTCTAATAATCTTTGGGTATGTAGGAATTGCTACGGCTGAATGTTGAGAGGAGAGAACTACCATGTCACGACATCATGTAGAGAAAATCACTTGCCCTAAATGTGGAGCAGAAAGCGAGTTCCTTATGTGGGACAGCATTAATACTGTACTTAATCCGGAGATGAAAGAACCTGTTCGTACCGGAGAAGCGTTTCAATTTACTTGCCCGAAATGCGGCGCTGCGACAACGGTGGATTATCCATTTCTCTATCATCAAATGGATGACCGGCTGATGATTTTCTATGCTCCGGCTGATCCGGTTGGAACCGTTGAAGCGATAAAGGAAATGAAAGAGAATCCCATGTTTGAATTAACGGAAGATGATGGCTGCCTGACGCGGGTAGTTGAGACCCGAAATCAGTTCCTAGAGAAATTGCTGATTTTCGAAGAGAAATTGGATGATCGCATTATTGAAATCTTGAAGTTGTGCATGATGGCGTATTTAAAAGAGTCGTACCCAGATTATGAAGTGGATGAGATGTATTTCTGGAAAGAAGATGGCACATATAGGTTTGTTGCAAAGCTTGCTGATGAAAATTGGATTAATATGGCGTTCCTGCAAAACATCTATGATGGATTGTGCGACGACTATAAGGATGCCTTGCAGTCAGACAATGATTATGTGGTGGATGAGCACTGGGCGGTGCGGGTGATGAGGAAACAAAGAGCAAAATAATCCGTGAGTTGTCCAGTTTCTGCGAATAGATTAAATGAAAATTAAAATAATAGGGAAATGGGATTGAATATCCGTTATAATG
>CAVGMK010000136.1:0-8739 GCA_963630135.1 Oscillospiraceae bacterium | reverse complement strand
TCCTTGCCCTGGAAGTATTCCTGCTGATAGAGCTTGCCGTTCCGGCGAACCTGGACAATCATGTGGGTGGAGAGCGCATTAACAACCGACGCACCTACGCCGTGCAGACCGCCGGATACCTTGTATCCTCCGCCGCCGAATTTACCGCCGGCATGCAGCTGCGTGTGAATAACCTCGACGGTCGGCTTTCCCTCCGTCGGGTGCATGTCCACCGGCATGCCACGGCCGTCATCGCTGACGGTGATGGAATTATCTTCGTTGATGGTTAACTCGATGTGCTTGCAGAAACCGGCCAGCGCTTCATCGACACTGTTGTCCACAATCTCGTAGACCAGATGATGAAGACCCTGCGGTCCGGTGCTTCCGATGTACATGCCCGGTCTGACGCGAACTGCCTCCAGTCCGTGTAATACCTGAATTTGCTGGCCTGTATAGTCGCCGTTGTTTTTCGCTGCGCTCATTCAAACCTTCCTTCTTTGTGTGATCTTTGCGTGATTTTTGCTTCTTCTAGTTCGCTAATTTAGATATTTGTTCTCTTCGACTTACTTGTCGCGATTTTTCTGACAAAAATAAAAAATCGGCCCTTTTGTATAACCGATTTATTTTACCATTTTTTTGATTTTTATTCAACAGGCGAATTTTCTTGATGACACGTCAAAAAGTTCTTTATTCCCAAAATTTTGGCTTAATTTTCCTTATTTTCAGAGACTGCTCCACTTTGGATATAATACACCTTTCCATCCATCATCTTCTCCAGGATGCGGCTGTTTCCATCTGTCGTGGTGATAAATAGCTGAACATCCTCAATCTCCCGGAACAGATAGGTCTGCCTTTCCTCGTCCAGCTCCGAGAGCACATCATCCAGAAGCAGCACCGGGCTCTCCCCAAGCACACTTCTCGCGATACTGATTTCCGCCAGCTTAAGCGCAAGCGCAATCGTTCGCTGCTGTCCCTGGGAACCGTACTTCTTTGCATCCTGGTCATTGATGTAGAATTCTATATCGTCCCGCTGCGGTCCGATATTGCTGTGCCCACTGTAAATATCCCGGTCCCGGCTCTGGACCAGCTCCTCATACGCCCGGCTGTCAGACATGGAATTGACATAACGGATGCGAAGGTGCTCCTTGCCGCCGGTGATGCTCTCCTGAATCTGGTTCGCCCGCTCGGAAAGAACGCTGATGAAATTCCGCCGATACCGCACAATCTCCGATCCGAACTTCGCCAGCTGGAAATCGTAGATATCCAGCATGTTCTCATCCAGCTTGCCGGATTTGATATTGTCCTTGAGAAGCGAATTCTTCTGTAGCAGCGCATCCCGGTACATCCTGAGGCACTCATAGTACCGCGGGCGAATCTGGGAAATCTCCTTGTTGATGAAATTCCGCCGCCTCTCCGGGCTATCCTTAATAATCCGAAGATCCTCCGGCGAGAACACCATCACCACCAGGTTGTTGAGAAGATCTGCGGTCCTCCGGATGAGTTTGCCATCCTTCTGAATCATTTTTTTACCACTTCTGTCCAGTACAATGGAAATCTTCTTCTCGATATCCTGGCTGACCAGCTCCAGCGACACGCTGCCGCGTTGCTCGCCGATGCGAATCAGGTGCGCGGAATTCTGCGTGCGGAACGACCGCGCGAACGCGCACAGGTAGATGGCCTCAATCAGGTTCGTCTTCCCCTGCGCATTTTCCCCGATAAAAACATTTCTAGAGCCATCGAAAGACAGCTCTAGATGTTCGTAATTTCTGAAGTTGTGCAGTTCGATTCTTTCCACTTTCATAATGAACCTGCATTTCCTCTGCCAAAAATAAATTTCTTCTCTACACCACTTCCGACTCGCCGGCGGTTATCCGCACCACATGCAATCGGATTCCATGATTCGAAGCATTGCAGTGGATTAGGAGATTTCTTGATTCGCGAGCGGATGACCCATGGAAAAGCACTTATATCATCCGAACTTATCAGAAATCCATAATAAATATCTAATATTTAGAATTCCATTATTCTAGCTAATTCGTACCGGCAGCACCAGATACAGGTACTTCTCTCCGGTTAATGGTCTCATGATGCATGGGCTGATGCTGTCTCTTAGGTACAGGTAGATTTCCTCGTCATCGATGTTCTTCAGGATTTCCTTCAGATAGAGAGAATTGAAACCAATGCGGAAGTTCGAGCCTTCCTTGATGATTTCTATTTTCTCCTTCGCGCTACCGTTGTCCGATGCGGAAGAGATTTCAATCATATCATCCGTAATGTCGAACTTAATCATATTGTTGTTGTTCGAAGAGGTCATCAGTGCAGCACGATCAATACTGTTAATCAGTTCGCTACGCTGGACGCGGATTCGGGTCGGTGTATCGGTACGGATGATTCGGTTGTAATCGATGAAATTGCCATTCAGCGTGTTGATGGTCACTCTGGTGTTGTCGAAAGAGAATACCGCCTTCCGGTCCACCAGGTCCATGCGGACATATTCCTCTCCGATATCCGAGATGACCTTTGTCAGGTTGGCAATCTGCTTCGCCGGAATCACCACCTTGAGAGGCTGTAAATTGTTATCCACATTCTCGTTGTAGATGGCCATGCGGAAGGCATCGACTGCCACCATGCGGAAATTGCCATCCTTGATTTCGCACAGAACGCCGGTGAGGATGCCATTGATTTCATCTTTACTGGCCGAGAATGCCGTGTGGCGAATCAGATTACGAATCGCTTCCTTCTGAATGAGAACGGTAGCGGATGGATCGGATGCGTAGAATCTCGGAAACTCATCGTTGGCGAAACAGATGACTTCCGATTTGAATCTTCCGCTCTGAACGCGAATGGTGTATTTTACCGCATCATAATCCAGGATGACTTCTTCTTCCGGAAGATTGCGAATGATGTCCGTCATGATTTTGGCCGGTACCACGAAAGAGGCTTTGCCCTCCGCTCTTACCTTAATATGAGATTCTATGATGATGTTCGTGTCGGTGGAGGTGATAATCATGGAATCTTCGTCAACATCCATCAGGAAGCCTTCCAGAATCTTGGCAGTGGTTCTTGTGGTGATGGCGTTCATCCCATTGCTGAGAGCAGCGGATAATTCGGATTTGGTACAGTAGATCTTCATGATGTTCCTTTCGCGATTCGCATTATTATTATTAATATTTTATGTAGTTATAGTAATAGGGAGTGTGGATAATGTGGAAAACTATCCAGCCCTTTCCGGCAAGCGATTTCCGGGAAATTTCCACCTGTGGAAAAACCCTGTGGAAAACGTTGTGGATGGAATGTGTATAATTGAGGCACCCTGCTGCCTGGCTGCGAAGATGCCGGCTTCTTCTATCCTTTGTCTAAGAGACTAGCACGTTCCTACCGGTATTCCTATCTCCATTCGGAATATTCCGGAGGATGAAATTTATTTTTGGCCGAAATGAATGGGGGAGGAACGTGCTGCTATTTGTGCTGCTTGATCTTCTTCCGGAGCGCATCGACATCTGCCTTGGTGTCGTCGTCCTTCGCGTACAAGTCGGAAATCTTGTTGATGGAATGGATGACCGTGGAATGATGCTTGCCGCCGAAGACTTCGCCGATTTCCGGCAGCGACAGCTCTGTGTTCTCGCGGCAGAGATACATCGCTATCTGACGCGGGTAGGCGATTTCCCGGTTGCGCTTGGCAGAGTCCATGTCAGAAACCTTGATTTTGAAGTATTTCGCTACGATAGAGCGAATTCTCTCCGGCGCGATGCCGTCGTCGGTATCCTTGATGATGTTGCGCAGCGTGCGCTTGGCGAAGGCCACGTCAATCTTCTCACCGAGAAGGTTGGAATAGCCAGTGATGTTGTTGAAAGCTCCTTCGAGCTCCCGGATGTTGTCCGTGAACTTCTCCGCAATCAGACAGCAGACCTCGTACAGGTCATCGTCCCATTCGACGTTGCAGTTCTCGGCCTTCTTCTTCAGGATTGCGACGCGGGTCTCGAAGTCCGCCGGCGTAATGTCCGCAATCAGGTTCCAGGCGAATCGGGTCCGAAGACGCTCTTCGAGGTTGACCAGCTGGTTCGGCGAGCGGTCGCTGGAGATGACAATCTGCTTATCATCTTCGTACAGCGCATTGAAGGTGTGGAAGAATTCTTCCTGTGTCTTATCCTTATTCTCTAAGAACTGGATATCGTCAATCAATAGCACGTCGGCTTTGCGGTACTTGTTCTTGAAGGAACGCATCTTGTTCTCGGAGATGGCTTTAATCAGCTCGTTGGTGAACGTCTCGGAGGATACGTACACGACCTTGGCATCCGGGTTGTTCTTGATAATCATGATGCCGATGGCCTGCATCAGATGGGTCTTGCCCAGGCCGGAGCCGCCGTAGATGAAGAGCGGATTGTAAGCTTCTGCCGGGGATTCCGCAACGGCCAGCGCAGCGGCGTGGGCGTACTTATTATTATTGCCCACGACAAAATTCTCGAAGCTCATCCGTGGATTGAACAGCTTGTTGGAATCCTCGAACTTCTTGATTTTCTTCTGTTTCTTCTCGGCAGCCGGTGCTGCCTCTTCCTTGTATTCGTCCTCCAGCTTCACGATGACACGGTAAGACTTGCCGGTGACATTCTCGAAGCCCTGTTCAATCAGGTGCATGTAACGGCGTTTGATCTGTTTAATCTTGATGTCATCTTTGCAGGCAAGATAAATAATGTCCACATCCTCATCAATGCGATAGATGAAAAGGGATGTGAACCATGTATTGTAGCTGACTTCAGTTGTGTTGGCTTTAATAAATTGGAGGAAGTCCCCCCATATCTTGTTCGTATCCAAAATGATTGTTCTCCTTGTTGTCCACATATTTTACATAAATTTATCCACAATCGCAAGGGTGGATAATGTGCATTGTTGCCGCTAAAAATAGGTTCCAAAAAATAAGTTATACACATGTTGTGGAAAACTTTATGCATAACTTTTCCGAAACACAAAATGTTGTGTTAATAAAAAGTTTGATAGAAAAATAGAATTCGGTTCACTGATTTTTGTCAGATATTTCGCGGTTTCGTTGACTTTTGAATTTTAAGTCAGTATAATATTTTGATGTATGCACCTTTGGAATTTAGAGGGTGCCATCGAATTTATATCAATTTAGAGATATGGAAAATATCGAAAGGAGAACAGGAATATGAAGAGAACATATCAGCCTAAGAAGAGACAGAGAATGAAGGAACACGGATTCAGAAAGAGAATGGCTACCGCAAATGGTAGAAAGGTTCTGAAGAGCAGAAGAGCAAAGGGCAGAAAGAAGCTGAGTGCTTAGTATCGGTTTCAGCGCTTATACCTTTACAAGATGAAGTGTAGAGAAGAAATTTTAAGAAATCAGAAAAATTTCAACAATGTCTATCGCAAAGGCTCCTCGAAGGGAAGTCGTTATGTCGTGGTTCTGTACCGCAAGAACCGGCTTTCCGTCTCTCGCATCGGATTCGTTGCCAGCAAGAAGGTGGGCAACAGCGTATGCAGGAACAGGGCCAGAAGGTTGATGCGGGAATCTGTCCGCACGATGGATTTCACGCTGAAGCCGGGATATGACATTATTTTAGTTGCACGAAATTCTATCAACGGGCACAAATGTCAGGATGTGCAGAACACGCTGATTAAGGCGCTAAAGTCCTGCGATCTGGTTGAGAATCGAAGTGATAAGCAGCAATGAAATTAATCGGAAATTGTATCAAGAGAATTTTAATTATGATGGTTAGAGGATATCAAATCTATATTTCTCCTCTGTTCCCACCCACTTGCCGATTCTACCCGACCTGCAGCACGTATTTCATACAGGCGGTGGAGAAGTACGGACCTCTCAAGGGGAGCTGGCTGGGAATTAAGAGAATCCTGAGGTGTCATCCGGGAAATCCCGGGGGCTACGATCCTCTTCCATAGACTGGGAGAAATTTATGGGTATTATTGCGGTACCTCTCGGATACCTACTTACTTTTATCTACAACCTCATTGGAAGCTATGGTGTTTCCCTGATTGTACTGACAGCCATTGTTAAATTGGCACTCTTCCCGCTGTACATCAAGCAGATGAGAGCAACGGCCAATATGCAGGAGCTGCAGCCGAAGATGCAGGAAATTCAGACCAAGTATGCCAATGACCAGCAGAAAATGAATGAAGCCATGCAGGAGCTCTACACGAAAGAGCACTTCAATCCAATGGGTGGATGCCTGCCGATGCTGATTCAGTTTCCAATCATCATGGGATTGTTCGCATTGCTGAGAAATCCGATGCAGTATCTGAAGAGCGATGATATGCTGTTTGCAGTACATGAATCGTTTCTCTGGATTAAGGACCTGGCGCAGCCAGACCTCTGGATTCTGCCAATCGTAGCAGCAGTAGCGACTTATTTCTCGTTCACCATGACGCAACAGCTGACAACAGCAGCAGGCGGAGATAACGCGCAGATGAAGTCCATGAATATGATGATGAAATACGTATTTCCTCTGAGTATTCTGGTACTTGCCAGATCTTATCCTGCCGGTCTTGCTATCTACTGGGGATTCGGTCAGATTGTACAGATTTTCCTCAACATCCGGATGAACCATATCCGGAAGGAAATGAGAGAGAAAGCGGAGAAAGCAAAACTGGTAGCCCGTGCGGAGAAAGAGCTGAAGAGAAGATTGAACGCAACCTCTAAAATGAAAGGAAATCGTTAGAAAATGAGAGTTTCAGAGAAATGGGGAGGAGACGTTGACGCCGCCGTTGAGTTGGCGCTCAAGGAACTGAAGCTCACCATCGACGAAGTCGAAGTGGAAGTTCTGGAAGAATCCTCCAAGGGTTTCCTCGGTATCGGTTCAAAGCTTGCCAGAGTTCGCGTAACAGCAAAGGAAGAAATCAAAGACAGCAAGAAGGAGAAGAGCTCCTTCGATGACATCGACAGAATCCTGGCTGCACTGCCGGAAAATCAGAAAATCGAAGTTCCGGAGGAAATCAGAGAAGATTACGATAAGTTCGAGCGCGAAGAGATGGAAGATGCTCGAGCAAGTGCGAAAGCACATCAGAAGAAGAATTCACGTAAGGATAACAATAGAGGAAAGAGAAACAATTCCCGCAATCGGAAGAATGATACACCGATTTCCAGCATGATGCTGGAAGAGGTGAAGGATCTCGAAGTGGTTGAAGGAAGCAGCGTAGAACTGTTCCTTCGCGATGTCACCCGTGAGATGGGAATTGACCTCGATTTCTCGGTAAAAGCCGGCAAAGGACTTATCTACGTGGAAATCACCGGTAAGGATACCGGAACGATTATCGGCAAGAGGGGACAGACCCTCGACGCGATTCAGTATCTTGCCAGCATCGTTGCCAACAAAGAGAGCAACGATTATACCAGAGTGATTCTCGATGCGGAGAACTACCGCGCGAAGAGAGAACGCACACTGCAGAGCCTGGCCAGAAGAATTGCCGGAAAGGTAGAAAGATCCGGAAGAAGCACGACTCTCGAACCAATGAATCCATACGAGAGAAAGGTGATTCACGCAACACTGCAGGATCATCCGTATGTGCAGACCCGAAGCGAAGGCAAAGAACCTTATCGCCGAGTCATTATCGAAAAGAAATAATGAATCCGCAGCTTGGCCCATCTTCGGATGGGCCTTGTTTTTCGTTGAGATATTGTTGAGATATCATGATGGGACTTCCGAATAGGAAAGAAGAAGTGATAGAATAATACGATCAGATATTCGTCGTACCATAATTATAATCATTGGGATTGGTCGTAAATAAATAGATAGTATATAGAGGAATAGATAAGGGAGAAAAGTATGGCAGATACCATCGCGGCAATTTCCACTCCGCAGGGAGAGGGAGGAATCGGAATCGTTCGAATCAGTGGAGATAAATCGCTGGATATCATGAAGAAGCTTCTTCATCCATGTCCACCGGTGATTCGTCCGAGATATGCCTATTACGGTAATATCTGCCGGCCGGAATCGGAAGAAGTGGTGGATGAGGCTATCTGTTTCTATATGAAAGCACCTCATTCCTATACCTGCGAAGATGTAGTGGAAATACAGGCCCACGGCGGCGTGGTCTCCATTCGCCTGATATTGCGGGCAGTGCTCGAGGCCGGCGCGCGGATGGCGGAGCCGGGAGAGTTCACGAAGCTGGCTTTCCTCAACGGAAGAATGGATTTGGAACAGGCAGAAGCCGTCATTGATGTCATCAAGGCGAAGAGCGAGCTGCCACTGCAGATTGCGGAGAGACAGCTTCGGGGCCGGCTTGGCACGGAGATTCGCGACATTCGGGAACAGCTCCGGGACGTGTTGGCGCAGATGACGGTGAACATTGATTTCCCGGATGAGGATATCGAGCAGGTGGAGAATGAGAAGTTTCTTGCTTCGCTTCGGGAGATTCAGGCTCATATTCAGCGGCTCCTGGATACCTGCGATGATGGAAGAATTGCCAAGGAAGGCATTAAGGTTGCCATTGCCGGCAAGCCGAATGTGGGTAAATCTTCTCTGATGAATGCGCTTCTCGGGGAGGAAAGAGCCATCGTAACCAGCATTCCGGGAACGACCCGAGATACCATCGAGGAAAGTGCGAACATCGGCGGCATTCCACTGGTGCTGACGGATACGGCCGGAATCCGGGATACGGAAGATGTGATTGAGAAAATCGGCATTCGAAAATCCCACGAGGAGATGGAAGCGGCGGATCTGCTGATTCTGGTGATGGATGGAAGCAGGAAACTGGAAGAAGCAGAGGAACAGGAGCTCCGGGAGATGA
>CAVGMK010000135.1:0-8819 GCA_963630135.1 Oscillospiraceae bacterium | reverse complement strand
TACCGGCACGGTCGTCGCCATAAAGGCAGTGATGTCCGACGCCTGGCTCACCGGATAGTTGAAGAAGCCCATCGGCACGCTGTCGCCGAAGCCGCGCATCTGAATCTCGGTCTTAATGGTCGGGTTGCGCTGCACTCTCGCCACGGTTACGAGGTTCATGTAGTACATGGTCAGCTCGTGGAGCTGCGGCACCATGGACTGAATCATGATGGACGTGCGCTTCGGGTCGATGCCGACCGCCAGGTAATCCATGGCGACCTCCATCACGCTCTCGCGCACCTTCTGCGGATTCTCGGCGTTGTCGGTCAGCGCCTGCGCGTCCGCAATCATGATGAAGACCTTCTCGAAGTCCTCGTCCTTCTGAATCTCAAGCCGCTGTCTCAGCGAGCCCACGTAATGTCCGATATGAAGTCTTCCGGTCGGTCTGTCGCCGGTAAGCATAATTTTTTTACCTGCCATAATCTGTTCCTCCTTGGCTAAAAAAACACTTTGATTCTCATCTGAATTACCCGATTCAGCCTACCATCGTTTGTGTTCCAGAGAGGTCGGATCTATTGCAATCTCTTTCATGTCTCTTGTCTCCCCTTCAATAGTCTTCTTATTAATTTACACCCTGAACCCGCGCCACGTCAATCCCGCGTCGCAGGGCAGCACGTATTTTCCGTGGAAGCCGGTGCGGCAGCTTGTTACAGCACGTCGATCATCTCGCGGCGGATTTTCTTCGTATACAGAATCGAGAGGATGACGCCGAGCGCCTCCGCAATCGGGAAGGCCCACCACACGTAATTCACGTTGCCAAGCCGCGACAGCAGGTACGCCGCCGGAATCAGCACAACCAGCTGGCGGACGATGGAGATATTCATGCTGTAGATGCTCTTGCCCAGCGCCTGGAACATGCTGCCCTTCATGATGGCATATCCGGCAATCGGGAAGCCGATGGCGATTGTGCGAAGCGCCGGCACGCCGATTTCCAGCATCTGTTCCGACGCGCCGAAGAACGACAGGAATACCTGCGGAATCGTCCAGAACAGCGCGACGCCCACCACCATGATGCAGGCAGCGTACTTCGTGCTGATGCGGCCGGCCTCCACCAGCCGGTCCTTCTTATGCGCGCCGTAATTGTACGCAATCAGTGGAACGACGCCGTTGTTCAGGCCGAACACCGGCATGAAGATGAAGCTCTGCAGCTTGAAATACGCGCCGAAGGCCGCCACCGCCGTGGTGCTGAAGGCCGCCAGAATCAGGTTCAGGAACAGCACCATCACCGAGCCGACGGATTGCATAATAATAGAAGGAATGCCGATGTGGTAGATTTCCTTGATAATCGCCAGGTTCGGCCGGAACCCGCGGAAATTCAGCGTCAGCTCCTTGTTGTATTTGATATTGAGAATCAACCCGAGCACTGCGCCGAATGTCTGCCCGAACACCGTCGCGATTGCCGCGCCGGCCACGCCCAGCTTCGGTGCGCCCAGGAGTCCGAAGATCAGAATCGGGTCGAGAATGATATTGATTATGGCACCGCTTCCCTGAATGAGTAGGATAAAAGCAGTTTTACCGGTGCTCTGCATTAACCGTTCCACCACCAGCTGCAGGAAGACCATGATGGAAAGGAGACATACAATCCTTAGGTATGTCGCGCCATATTCAATAATCTGCTCGTTGTCGGTCTGGAACGCCATGAACGGCCGGGATGCGCTACCAATAATCAGGAACAGCGCATAGCTGACGAAGGCCAAGAAGAAGCCGTTCTGCGCCACCTTGTTCGCCTTCTCGAATTTGCGTGCGCCCAGGTAACGGGAAATCAGGGCGCTCATGCCGACGGCCGTACCGATGGCGAAGGCCATCATCAGCGACTGCACCGGGAAACACATGGATACCGCGGTCAGCGCATTCTCGTTGAGGTGCGCCACGAAGATGCTGTCTACAATATTGTAGGCCGACTGTACCAGCATGGATATCATCAGCGGGAAGGACATCTTGAGCAGGAGGCCGCGGATCGGCTCAACACCCATGCGGTTCTCTTCTCGCTGCTCGCGTTCTTCTTTCTCGGTCTGTAGCATTTCCTGCTGTGCAGTCTTCTCCTCATTGCCTGCCATACTTGCTGTATTATCGTGCTTCATGTTCTCTTCCATCCAATTGTCTTTCAAGTTGTCCTTCCTTACCTCTCTACTCATAGTCTCCTATTCTTATCCATGCCCTTCTAATTATTTCTTATCCTGAATCTCAGAACTTCTATTGTTCTACTCCTCTTGAAAGAATCGGCAGAACCAACTTCCCAGAATCTGGTATAAGAAGATGCTGCTGAAGGGATCTTATATTTCTATTTGTATGTTCTTTGTACATTCGGTTCATACCCTATTACAATAACCGTTTGGCATGTCCGATTACAATAGAAAATCGATGTGATCCTTTATTTTCGGTAAAGGATTTTCTTTCAATAGTTTAATTTATTTTAACATAATTTTTTAGGGAATTGGGGCATAAAGAAACATATTTTTACCCTAAATTAACTTGAAATAACGATATTTACGTTTCAGATTGTATCTCCGGAGATACATAAATTATGGTTGACCGGGCGGATTTTGCAACGTGTTTAATTAATAACACAAATTTTTTCGAATTTTTTTGTTGACAGAAACAGTTTTCTCAATTAAGATATACCCATGATTCTTGCGGGGGGTCTCGCGGGAGTCATTAAGAAGCTGCAAGATTAATATAAATTAGGAGGTTACACATATGGAAGGTTTTACCCAAATGCTCGGAACAATTGACGGGTACGTATGGGGCATTCCGATGCTGGTACTGATTATGGGAACAGGTCTGCTTCTGACCGTACGAAGCGGCTGTCTCCAGCTCCGCCGGCTCGGCAAGGCTCTCAAGTACATGGTTTGCAACGAAGAAGGCGGCGAAGGCGAGGTTTCCAGTTTCGCGGCGCTGAGTACCGCACTGGCGGCGACCGTTGGAACCGGTAATATCGTCGGTGTAGCCACTGCTATCGGAACCGGTGGTCCGGGAGCGCTCTTCTGGATGGAAGTTGCCGCTTTCCTGGGAATGGCTACCAAGTACGCCGAGGGTCTTCTGGCCGTTAAGTACCGTGTACTGGACGAGAACGGCAAGGCGCTGGGCGGACCGTTCTACTATATTGAGAGAGGTCTCGGACCGAAGTGGAAATGGCTGGCGAAGCTCTTCGCGTTCTTCGGCGCGGCTGCTGCCATCCTCGGTATCGGTACCATTACACAGATTAACTCCATCACATCGGCAGTTGGCCGTGTATTCGACCCGAACTCCGAACACATCGCGTTCTCCATCGGTGAGAATTCTTATACGTGGACGACAACCATCGCCGCTGTTGTAGTAACAATTGTCTGCGCACTGGTTGTACTGGGCGGCATTCAGAGGATTTCCTCTTTCGCTTCCCTCGTCGTTCCTGCAATGATGGTTCTCTACGTTGTTGTATCGGTTGCAGTGCTGATCTACAACTACGCGGAAATTCCTGCAGCATTGGTTAAAATCGTTCGTGGCGCTTTCGGTATGGACGCTGTAACCGGCGGTGCACTTGGTGCCCTGCTCGTTGCCATGCAGAAGGGTGTTGCCAGAGGTATCTTCTCCAACGAATCCGGTCTGGGTTCTGCTCCAATCGCAGCCGCTGCTGCACAGACCAATGAACCGGTTCGTCAGGGTCTCGTATCCATGACAGGAACATTCCTCGACACCATCGTTATCTGTTCCATGACCGGTCTGACCATCATCCTGACCGGATCCAACGAAGTAGGTCTCGAAGGCGTAGACGTTACGATTCGCGCATTCGGCATCGGACTTCCTTGGGGCGAAGCCGCTGGCGGTATCTTCCTGATGATCTGCCTGACATTCTTCGCATTCACCACCACACTGGGATGGGACTACTACGGCGAACGTTGTCTGGAGTACTTCACCAACAAGAACATGCGTGCAGTTAAGATCTATCGTTACCTGTACATCCTGGCTGTATTCATCGGACCGTTCCTGACACTGGAGTTCGTATGGACACTGGCAGACATCTTCAACGGACTGATGGCATTCCCGAACCTGGTTGGACTCTTAGGCCTGAGCGGCGTTGTTATCGCAGAGACCAAGAGTTACTTCAAGAGACTGGAAGCCGGCGAGATTGACGAAGGTCTGAACTTCGGAAAGAAATCCAAGAAGGCGTAAGTCGGAGCTTGAACTTGGGAATGAGCTTCGGACAGTTCTGAACAGATGCTGTTCCTAAGTTCCCAGGGAATCATTCAAACAGTTATCCTATATTCATCAATCTATACAGCGAGAAGGCCTGTTAACCCGCGAGGGTTACAGGCCTTCTCGTTAGAAAGGAGTTATATCCGATTCTAATATGTTGAGGTGTATATGCCGTTATACGCAATTCATATCTCTGACGTCCGCCCATTACAACGTTCGCTTGCTTGCCGCAGCGAGCGTTAAGGGGCACTGCTCGCCGCTTATACACCGATTCCGCTGGGATAACGAATACCTCTGTCGTAGTCTTGTCTTATTCTCGCTGCGGCAGCTTTGCTTCCAAGTTGCCCTCTGCAGCATGATTCCAATCTTGCTGATATTCGCTAGCTGATATTCATTCGCTAATTGCCGCTGCCGAAGATTTGCGCCAGCACGCTCTGCCGCTCGATGCTCTGCAGCTTCGCCTTGACGTCCAGGCCGGCGGCGTATCCCACCATTCGGCCATCTGCGCCGATGACACGATGGCACGGAATGACGATGGGGAGCGGGTTCTTATTGTTCGCCATGCCGACTGCCCGGCATGCCTTCGGCTTTCCAATGGCTCTTGCCACATCGCCATAGGAGCACGTCTCCGCATACGGAATATCCAGCAGTGCGGTCCACACTTCCTTCTGGAACTTCGTGCCATTCATCCGAACAGGGAAGGTGAATTCCTCGCGCTCTCCTTCAAGGTACTCCATAATCTGCTGCCTGGCTCTTGCCAGCACCGGATTGACGCGCCAGATGGTGGCGTATTCTTCGGATGTGTCTGCGGCGGCGGTGACACCGCAGTCTATTTCCTCCATAGCATCTGTATCACCGCCGGAAATGCTATTCATCCTCTCGTTATGAATAGTATTGCTACAATCCGCTTCTGTTCCCTTTGCTTCCTCGTCTTGAACAAATTCAATTCTTACAACCGCCTGATTCTCTTCCGTAATCCGGAGCTTGCCGATGATTCCTGTGTCGAAAGTAATGCTGTTCATGGTTCCTCCTGCCGGCAATCCATGCAATGGGTGATGCATGAATTACCCTATTTCACTTACCCTGCTAAGTTCTTGTCTGCCTTTCTCTCTCTTAATTACGCCGCTATCCTTGCCATAATCCCGAGCCAGTATGCTCACGGTACTATATATCTTTCTTATGCCGAGATTATATCCCACGCGTTAATGACAATTCAATAGGCCGGAAGTCCATAGTACCGAACGATGCCATTAGCGTACTTTTCCCCTTGTTTTTGTAAACTTTTACACCCAATTCGTAAACTTTTGGAAATACGGATCCACAGGAAATCCTAGCTCTAATGTCGAAAAGGAAGAAACAACATAGATAATCGGAGAGAAGGTTCGCTCTTCTCTCCGATTTATTCTTGCCATATTATTCATTCATTTTCAGCGCATCCGTCATCGGAATCCGATGGATCCGGCGAAGCAGAATCCGCGACACAATGAGGTAAGCCACCGCGCCGATAAGGATAATCTCGGAGAAAACCTTCGCCGGAACACAGTAGGCAATCCACCCGGTGTAGCTCTGCATCATCGCGTAGAAAATCACGCGGAACACATAATATTGCGTCTTCAGGATGTACTGGTATTTGGCGAACTGGCTGTCCACAATATCGTCTTTGAAGGAGTCAATCATCGGTTTCATGCCGAAGCCGAACATCAATGTGTGCTGTCAGCCCCAGCAGTTCGATAATCTCATCCACGTCGAGGGGGTTCTCGCTGAGATATGCGCCCACCTCAATGTTCTCTCGCACCGTGAGATTCGGAATCAGGTTGTAGGATTGAAAGACGTAGCCCAGGTAACGCCGGCGATAATCGAGGAGTTCCTTCTCCGAGAGCTCTTCCAGCTTCGTCCCTTCCAGCACAAGGCTGCCGCTATCTAGCGACTCGATGCCGCCCAGGATATTTAGCAGCGTGGATTTGCCGGAACCGGATGGTCCCAGAAGGACGCAGATGGTTCCTTTCTCAATGTTGCAGCTTAGGTTCTTCAGGACCTCGACGCGGCTGTCGCCATTGCCGAAGCCTTTACTTATATTCTTCATCTCTAAATACAAGCTGGTACCCCTTTATTAATTATTATGTTCTCCATATTGTTTACGACTGCTTATGCTTGTTATATCGATTGAGTGAGCCGCTTCTTGTCACTTCGTCAATTGCTAATTGGCTTTCGCTCAAGTAATGAAAAAGATATCCCGAGTTAGTGACTTCGAATTCTAGTTAGTCGTAATTAACTACGTCCATCATACCATTTATTTCCACGTTGTCAAGGCTGAAACCCTTGTATATTCAGATATTCCCTTGTATAATAGGTGTGTTTGATTGACAGGAAAGATGCTGTAATCCAGGCCGGTTACAGCAGGAATCACAAGGAGAGAACAATGGATTACAAGATGAACATTGCAGGTCTGGACAGACACCTTCCGCTCTGCCCGGTAACAGATGACTTATACATTGCTGCTTTTATCCTCTTCAATGACGTAGAGCTCACCACCGCGTGTGCCGCTGCGCTCTTAGAGAAGGCGCCGGAATTCGACGTGATTATCACGGCGGAGTCGAAGGGCATTCCGCTGGCATTCGAGATGGCGCGTCAGGCCGGCAACATGCCGTACATCGTTGCGCGCAAAGGTAGCAAGCTGTACATGCAGAATGTTGTAACGATTGAAGTTCGTTCCATCACAACGGATCACGTTCAGACGCTGTGCCTCGGCAGTGACGAGCGCGATGTCATGAAGGGCAAGCGCATCCTGATTGTCGATGACGTTATCAGCACCGGCGAGTCCCTGCACACGCTGGAGCAGCTCGTGGAGCAAGTTGGCGGTAATATCGTCGGCAAGATGACCGTTCTGGCTGAGGGCGATGCCGCAGACCGTGACGACATCATCTTCCTGAATCCGCTGCCGCTGTTCAATGCGGATGGAACCGTGAAGGAATAATTTTCGGTGAGTTGGCGATGTCGCCATGGCTTCCTCTTGAACCGTTCTTATTACAGCCTTTCTGGCAAAAAATTCAGCGGTCGCACCCTCTGGTGCGGCCGCTGTTTCGTATTCCTTATATTTCCGATTTTGGTCTACTCCGCCTGCGCATCAATCTGCTCCTGCAGATTCTTACCCTCCTGGACTTCCTTCTTCGTCCACTTCGTCGCCTTGCAGACAACGATGTATCTGGCGTCGTCAAAATCATAGGCACACGTACTCAGCGTAATCAGCTTGTCGTCCGTGGTCACCGGAATCTCACTCCGGCTGATGCCCAACTCCGAATTCTGGTAAGCGTAGTTGATATACGCCTGCTTCTCCTCATCCGACGAGAACGTGCACTTGTACGTGTTCTCATCCGTGGCCTTCGTGATGTACGCGGAGAAGACCTGCAGATGGTAATTGCCATCCGGCGTCGCCAGCTCCAGCGTCTTATGGTCATCATAATAGCCATCTTCCTTCGTATATCCGCGGAGGCACCGGAACATGCTGCCATCCTTCATGTGGTGGCCATAGATGATGCTGTTGAAACCCTTGAAATCGCTCTTACACCGGAAATCCACGAACAGCGTTCCACCGCCGCCCCACTTCTTGTCGAAGCGCGTGTGCAGGTACGTGTCATTATTCGCACCCTGTACAACCGGGTAGTTGATGACCGTGTCCTTCTGATAGAGCCAGCCCTGAATATCCGAATTGACCTTCTCCAGCGATGTCCAGTCAATTACGCCGGTGAACTGGTTCGGGTCCACCTTCGCCACATTCTCACTGATGTTGTTGTAAGCATGCTTCGACTGATAATAATCCCAGTACGTCGATCCAATCTTATATCCGCACACGAGAATGATACCAATCAGACAGACGGTGATGACATTCATCGCAGCATTCCGGATGCGCACGCTGAGGCTGGCTTTCTTCAGCGCCTCTTTGCGGGCTCTTTTCGCGGCTTTCTTCGCCGCCTTCTTCTCCTTGCGCGTCATTTTCTGTTTCATACCCATATCTTTTCCTTTATTATCATAACCCGGACGCCCGGGGGGGTGAATTCTATTTTTAGCAGAACTTACAGGAGCCCATACTTACGTTAAATTGTATCACCGACCCAGAGCGTTTGCAACTTTACAAGGGTAGTCAAATCAGTTAGGATAGGGGTGTACAAATTTCCAAATGAGAATTGAGGTGCTACATGAGTAATATAATGAAACTTCAGAACGGCAGCGACATTCGCGGCATCGCGCTCCCGGGCGTCGCCGGCGAGGACGTGAACCTCGACAGCTACGACGCCATCGCCATCGCGGAGGCGTTCGTGTACTGGCTGGCGCTGCGCAAGAAGAAGAGCGAATACGACCTGAACATCTGCATCGGCTGCGATTCGCGGCTGTCCGGCGAGGACCTGAAGAAGGACATCATGCGCGGCATCTGCATGATGGGCTCGCACTGCGCCGACGCGGGTCTGGCGTCGACGCCGGCTATGTTCATGTCGACGGTCCTGCCGGTCTACGAGTTCGACGGCGCGATTATGATCACCGCCAGCCATCTCCCGTGGAACCGTAACGGGTTCAAGTTCTTCACGGACGAGGGCGGCCTGGAGAAGGAGGAC
>CAVGMK010000134.1:0-9043 GCA_963630135.1 Oscillospiraceae bacterium | reverse complement strand
TTCACCATCTCGATAGCGGACAGGGCGCAATCGTAGCCCTTGTTGCCAGCTTTGGAGCCGGCTCTTTCGATGGCCTGCTCGATGTTCTCGGTGGTGATGATGCCGAAGAGCACCGGCACGCCGGTCTTCATGCTGGCCTGAGCGATGCCTTTGGCGGATTCGTTGGTAACCAGTTCGTAATGCGAAGTCGCGCCACGGATAACCGCGCCAACACAGATAACGGCATCATACTTGCCGGATTCTGCCATCTTCTGCGCAATCAGCGGAATCTCGAATGCGCCCGGTACCCAGGCAGCGTCGATGTTGCTCTCCTCCACGCCGTGACGAACCAGTCCGTCTACTGCGCCGTCCAGCAGTTTCTGAACGATGAAGCTGTTGAAACGCGATGCGATGATTCCTACTTTCATTCCTTCCGGTGCAACGACTTTGCCTTCTAAAAGATTAATAGCCATTTTGTGTATTCCTCCTGTTTCTCCTTCTTACACATTTATTATGTCAATGGTTTCGCGCGCGGTGCGCGGCGATTTTGTTAACTTGCGACGAGACTTCGCGGCCTTGCGATATATCTCTAAATTCTAACGAAATCGTTCGATTATACGCTCTCCCTCGCCGGGTTGCTTGTATATCTTTGCTAATTATCCCGCGCGCGGCGCGAGGTGGCAACGCATGCGGGGCCGGGCGTCTTCGCGGGGTGAATTTTATTTTTGGCGGAAGGGACTCCGCCGGACGATTTCTCGGACGGTATTATTTGTCGAATTTGATTTGCTCGAACACGTGACCCATCTTGTCCTGCTTGGTTCTGAGGTAGAACTCGTCGTACTGGCTCGGCTGGATTTCGATTGGAACGCGCTCGACAATCTCGAAATTGAAGCCTTCGAGGCCGTAGATTTTGCTCGGGTTGTTGGTCATGAGGCGGATGGATTTGACGCCGAGGTCCTGGAGCATCTGCGCGCCGGACCAGTACTCGCGGAGATCCGGGGCGAAGCCCAGCTCCACGTTCGCCTCCACGGTGTCGCGGCCGCGCTCCTGGAGCTCGTAGGCCTTGAGCTTGTTGATCAGGCCGATGCCGCGGCCCTCCTGGCGCATGTAGAGGATGACGCCGCGGCCTTCCTTCTGCACCATTTTCATCGCCGTGTGGAGCTGCGCGCCGCAGTCGCAGCGGGCGGAGCCGAACACGTCGCCGGTCAGGCACTCCGAGTGCACGCGGCACAGGATGTTCTCCCCGTCCGCGATGTCGCCGCACACCAGCGCCACGTGATGCTCGCCGGTGATGTTGTTGACGTAGCCCTTGATCTGGAAGTCGCCGTACTCGGTCGGCAGCTTGGCGTCGGCCACTTTGTTCATGTGCTTCTCGTAGCGACGGATGTAGTCCTGCAGGTCCTTGATGGTGATGAAGCAGAGGTCGTACTTCTGCGCCATCTCCTGGAGCTCCGGCGCGCGCATCATGGTGCCGTCCTCGCGCATGACCTCGCAGCACAGACCCACCTGATGCAGGCCGGCGAGGCGCATCAGGTCCACGGTTGCCTCCGTGTGGCCGTTCCGAACCAGCACGCCGCCGTGGCGAGCCACCAGCGGGAACACGTGGCCCGGCCGGCGGAGGTCATATGGCTGCGTTGCCGGATCCGTCAGCATCCGGCAGGTGTATCCGCGTTCCTCTGCAGAAATACCGGTGGTCGTGTTGACGTGATCGATGGATACGGTAAAAGCAGTACAGTGGTTGTCAGTGTTCTCCGACACCATCTGCGGGAGATTCAGTCTGTGTGCGTAATCGGTGGACATCGGGGTGCAAATCAGACCTTTGGCGTGGGTCGCCATGAAGTTGACGTTCTCCGTGCTTGCGAATTCCGCCGCGCAGATGAGGTCTCCCTCGTTCTCGCGGTCCGGGTCGTCCGTGCAGAGAATCAGTTTGCCTGCCCGCAGGGCGTCCAGTGCTTCTTCGACTGTGTTGTATTGAAAGCTCATTTCTTATCAAAACCTCCTTTGGTTCGAATTTTTTCGTTAATTATGGCGATATTTATTATTATGGCGTATATATCGGATGTTATGGTGCCCGCTGTTATGGCAATTGTTTAGATGCGCGCCATAACGCATGCGCCGTATGGCATTCGTTATTTGCGTGATGCGATTCGTGTACAGCGATGTTGCTACGCTTGCGATGCGATGAACGAGATGCGGTGCCGCTTCCCATTACATATAGTGTTATGCAAGCTGTCATAGGCTTGGCATATCTCACGATGATGCGTATGCGATGCGGCATGCATCGTCATTTCGAAATTATCAGCTCTCGTTTCGCATTCAAGTTCTCTCGATTCGCGTTACGTCTCGCAACCTAGAATCCATTCTCCGCCAGGAACTCCCAGGTGATGCGGCTCTCTCCGCCCGAGCCGGAAGCGCCAGATCCGGAAGCACTGGAAGATGCATCCGACGACGCCGGCGCATTCAGCAGCTTCTCGACGTATTTGCCCACGATGTCGTTCTCCAGGTTCACGATGTCGCCCGGGCGTTTTCCCAGCAGTATGGTCTCGCTTCCCGTGTGCGGGATGATGGAGACGCGGAAATCATTCTGATTCAGCTCCGCCACCGTCAGCGAGATGCCGTCGATGGTGATGGATCCCTTCTCCACTATCAGGCGAAGGATATCTGCCGGTGCCTGGATTCGAACCCAGACCGCATTGCCCTCGCGCTTCTGTTCCGTGATGGTGCCGGTTCCGTCGATGTGTCCGGACACCAGATGTCCGCCGAATCTTCCGTCCGCCGCCATCGCGCGCTCCAGGTCGACCGGATCTCCTACTTTTAGCTGACCCAGATTCGAACGGCGAAGCGTCTCCGGCATCACGTCGGCGGTAAAACTATCCGCCGTCATACTGGTGACGGTCAGGCAGACGCCGTTCACGGCGATGCTGTCGCCAAGCTGCGTGCCTTCGAGGACCTTCGAGGCGCGGAGGTGGATCTCGCCGGACTGCGTACCCATGCGGACGCCTTTCATATAACCGACTTCTTCTACAATTCCGGTGAACATGTCATATCTCCTTCCACATCATATTCCAGCAGGATGTCGCTGAGGAGGACCGAGATCTTGCCCAGCCGAAGCTTCGTGCCCTGATCCGGGAGCTGTACGCCGAGGCCCTCCACCGGGGTCTTCGCGTCACGGCCACCCAGGATCTTTGGCGCGATGTACGCGTATACATGGCGGACGATGCCGGCCTCCAGCGCGGACTGGTTCAGGGTGCCGCCGCCTTCGATGAGGACGGAGTCGATTCGCTCTTCGCCCAGGCGCTTCATCAGTGCCGCAAGGTCGATGTGGCCGTCCTTCTCCGGGAGCAGCCAGACCTTGGCGCCCATGGATTCCAGGGTGGCTTTCTTGGCCATCAGACGAGCCTGGGTGTCTGCCGGATTTCCGGCCATGTTATTGCTTGGATTGCTATCCAGCTTCTCAGTCAGGCTCTTGTCCGTATTGCTATCCGGCCTCCCCGCCAGCTCAGCATCCGGCTCCAGGTTAGCATTCCGCTCTTTGTTCAGGTTGTTCCAGTTCCCATTCGGGCTTCCGTTCGCCGAATCGGAATCCATCATTATCCGCTCGCTGCATGCGATCAGCGTCGGATACTCCTTCGCGCTCTTCATTATCCGGGAATCCACCGGAATGCGGAGCTTGCTGTCGCAGACGATTCGCAGCGGCTGATGCCCGCCCTCGATTCGGCAATTCAGCATCGGGTCATCCGCCAGCACGGTGCCGATGCCGGCCATGATGGCCGCATACCGGCCGCGCAGCCGGTGCACGTGCTCCCGTGCTGACTCGCCGGTAATCCATTTCGAGGCTCCGGTGCGCGTCGCAATCTTGCCATCGATGGTCATCGCATACTTCATCACGACGTACGGCAGGCCAGTGGTTATATAATGGAAGAATACCGGATTGAGCGCATCGCAGGCGTCCCGCATGAAATCCTCTTCGACCTGAAGACCGTGCTCCCGGAGGATGCGTGCTCCTTTACCGGCGACTTTCGGATTCGGATCCCGGGAGCCGATGACAACCCGCGCGATCTTCTTCTCCAGGATAATCTCGGTGCACGGCGGCGTCTTCCCATAGTGGCAACAAGGCTCCAGCGTGACATAGATGGTCGCGCCGGCCGGATCCTCCGTGCAAGCCGCCAGAGCATTCCGCTCCGCGTGTAGCTCGCCGTACTTCCGGTGGTACCCCTCGCCGATAATCCGCCCGTCTTTGACGACGACCGCGCCGACCATCGGGTTCGGTGCCGTCCATCCCGCGCCCTGCTTCGCCAGCTCAATGGCGCGCTTCATGTAATCCTGATCTGTCATCTTGTTCCTCCCGGCCTTGTCTCGTCACTTCGAACCTTCTCGGCTAACGAAATGAAAAAGCCCCGCATCCACAGGACACGGGGCGTGAAGTCATAACACATAAGCTCGGGCCATCCGCCCGAACCGAATTATCTGACCATCTTCTACCATCCAGACTATACTGTCGGCTCCGGAATTTCACCGGATCATGCGGTTCCTCATGGACTCTGTCTCAGTAGGAACGCTCGCGGGCTGTACCGCCGGTGGGGAATCGCACCCCGCCCCGAAGACTTATTGCACGTCTATTATAAACACCTCCCGGCCAAAAGTAAAGTCCGTATTGCCCCCCGCTTCCGACCGGAAACAAGCGCCGGATGATGGTGCCGGTCGGTCCGGCCGCAGCTTCCCCAGCCGGAAAGCGAATTCCTACGGCTGGCACCACCCGCACGGCTCGTACCCTTCGCTGATCAGCTCGCTGCGGGATTTCGTGGTATCCTTGCGGTTCCGGCTACTCATGTCCTGCACGGACTCGCAGGATGGGTTGTGGAATTTCATCGTATTCGTGTTCAGCACGTACGTGATGGACGATTGCTTGCCGGATGACTGCTTGTCCGATGAACTATCCGATCCCGCCGAATTCTTGTCCGATGAGCCGGAGCTTGCGGAACTCTTGGTCGAATTCTTTCCGGACGAACCAGACGTGCCGGAAGCGCTGGAAGAACCGCTACCGGATGCGGAGTCGGATGAGCCGGAGGAGTTATTCTTATTTTTGGCCGAAGAACTGCCAGACTGCGAAGCGGAATTCCAACCGGACGAATCCGTAATCTCGTCGCCCTCGATGGTCGACTCGTTGTCGCCATCCTTGTAATCGATGAGGATATTCGGCTGGACGTTGTAGCAGTAGACGTTGAAAGAGATGCCCGCGCCATTGTCCTCGACCGACCACGCCTCCATGTGGACGCCGCGCGCCAGTTGCTCGCGGCCTTTGAAAACAGGCGTCACGCGATACATCACGTGGTTTCCGGTGCGGCGCAGGTACTCGGCCACGCGGCACTCGAACGGCTCCATGCCGTCCTCGTTCATGTAGCGCGTCCCGGTAATCAGGTTCCGGTCGACGGCATCGTTGCCCGTCAGTTGCCAGCCAATCAGGTGACAGCGGTTGTAGAGGCTGCCGCCGTTCACGCTCTTGTATTGCACGCTCTGCCAGCCGGTCGGGTGAATCTCGCTGATGTTGCCGCGTTCCTGCGATTCGGAGGGCATAATCTCCTCGCCCAGGCACGCCAGCGCGCTGGTGCAGCGGCCGCGGCGGTCGAGGTCGCCCAGCTTCTCGTAGGCTTTCGTCGAAATCTCCGAGCGGTCAAAAGTAGGTTCGTTCCCGTTGATGGTCACGTAAGGAGAGTCGGTATACGCCGGAATAGACTCCGTGATGCTTGCATCCGACAGGTTCTCTGGCTCCAGACTGCCGTCCGACTGCTCAATGGTAGTGCTACCGAAAAACGAGTCCAGGCTGTCCGGGAGGCCATGGATGGCGAGGAACGCCACCAGGGCTATCGCAAGGATGCCTATGATGGCGAGGACTCTAACCGGCAGGTGGGATAGAATTCGGCGGACGGATGTGCCGGAGCTGCCAGTGGAGTTCCGGGTGTACCTGCCGGATTGACGATATTTGCTGTATTTATATCTATTATTTCTTCTGTTTCTGCTTGTTCTATTTGTGTTCATGTGATCTATTGGGTGACTCTTTCTGTATGGTGCATGCCGGAATTCATGCAATGTTCCACTCGGTTTCATGTGGTCTCGGATGATGGAAATTGCTGAATGCCATATAGCGCAGGGCATTAACTCATGCGAATTCAGTTCGCGAGCAAGCGGCGTCTTTTCTCTCCCGCATTATCGGCTCTAATTCCCGTTCGCGTTCACCACTAGATTCGTATCTTGCTTAAATTCCTGCTGGGTTCATTATGCGCTGTGCAACCCGTTGTGTCAAAGGTATCCAGGATTATTCGGGTGGAAGTGATAATGACAGCTAACAGCGGCCGGCATTCCTCGGCTGTGCCTGGCCAGGATTGAAAAAATGGAGCTCCGAAGAGCTCCATTACGCTTCCTATCGGGGTGATGCTGGGGACTAACCCTCATCCACGACAAGCAAATCGTCCACCGGGACGTTATAGACTCTGGACAGTACAACAAAGTTGTCCAGTGACGGCAGATTCTCCCCACGCTCCCATTTGTAAATGGCCTGTGGAAATTCGAAACCCAATAGCTTCTGCAACTCCTTCACGCAAAGGCCGTTCTTCTTGCGCAAATTCTTGAGATTCACCGCCGTGTTCGCCACATTGATGCGAGGTCTGCTCATCTCGACCACCCTCCTTTCGATGAACACCCTAAGCAAGAGCAACCTCCATTAACCTTATGTCCCAAAACCGTTGCTCTAATGCTAATTGTACTCTTGGACATATATATGTTCAAGTAAACCTGTAGTTTAATTTGACCAAAGGGAAGATTTTCGGTCGTTGTGAGGTGGCTCGATTCTGCAAACTATGCAAGAATGTCAGCAAAATTGTATGGTTTGCTAATGGGCAACTCATTGTGGGGCTGTTCCCAGATTACAACGGCTTCTTGGGCTTGGAAGCTAACTAAGATGAGGATAGTCCGTTATATGCCTATCCCCATCCATTCTCATCAAACTTCGTAGTTATTCAATTTACTGATTTCTCGCCTTATTTTCGGCTGTGCATATTGTTATCGATAACAAATGAGATATCGTGACTTTCGCAATAAGCTTCCGCTACCGAACCGGATGCACAATGAATGGTTAACATATCACATTCATCGAATGGCGTACTCCACTCGTTATACTGAATGTTCGTAACACTGGCGGGTATATACAAATCTGTCATGTTTGTGCAATACGAGAAAGCATCGTATCCAATGTGCTCCACACCATCCGGAATCATAAGCTCTGTGAACATTCTGCAATTCTTAAATGCGAAAGAACCAATAAATTTGACCTTCGGAGGAATAATTACATTCTCCAATTTACAGCATTCGCTGAACGTACTTTCCCCAATCGTAGTAAGTTTCTTACCTAGGTCTAAGTGCTTTAACTTGTGGCAATCAAGGAAGCAGCGGGCTCCCAATTCTTGCAATGTCGTCGGCAACCAAACATCTTCCAGTTCGAAACAATTTTCAAAGACGCCTCTCCCTATTTTCTTCACTCCTTCTGGAATTACAATGGATTTAATTTTCGTTCCAAAGAAAGTTTCATCTGCTATTTCGGTAATCCCATCCGGCAGTACAATATGATGGTCCGTACCTATGTATTTTATGAGAGTCGTGCCATCCATGATGCAGTTAGCATCTTGAATTTTATTTTTAGCGGGACTTTTTCTCTTCGAGGTTTTCTTGGATGTTTCCGTGACAGATTGACTTGCCTCCGAAATACGGATAGAACGGGCAATTTTTCCCATCATCGGACAAATTTCGTCCCACGCTTCTTGTGTAAGATGTTGCGGCACCGAGAAAAAATCATACGGTGTTATATTCTCTCCACGAATTCTTATACACAAAGTAGTACCGAACGGCCAGATATTCTCGAGTGTCAAGTCTACGTATAAATCATCATCGTCTTTGACTATTGTCTGTTCAAAGTTGCTGTTCTCCGATCTATTGTCATATCTACAATCAACGACAGAACAATTACTGCTCATGATGTGATCATTCTGCACCGAAAAATTAAACAGATATCTTCCGCCATCTTTCAAGCCTTGAACGGCTAACGGGACTTGATATATATAGTCCGGCATTCCTCCATCAAAATCGCTGTCCACCTTGTAAGTGAAGCCATCCGGCAATTCAAAAGTCCATTCATTGTTGAAGCGAATAATTGTATTATCATCATCACAAACACTGACGAAATCACTTAACTTCCGAAATGTTGTTCGCGGCGCCTGTTCAATACTCATGGACGTTTCCTTCATGTCAGCCATCTCCTTGTCTTCTTCATTATCGCTGTTATCAGCATTCGTAGCCATGGTCCTCATAGTATTAATATAATTATCACATCTTTCCTTGGCGATTTGATTTTCACATAAAGTGGCCATGAGATTACCGAAAAATTCGTATATATTGATGATAGATTCAGCGTATTTGTCGACTAATAAAAAAGGTGTGAATGATAGGGAGTCGGACGGTGATGGCGTATTCATGCTATTCATTAAACCCTCGAATTCATCCGTGTCATACTGTCCCTCAAATACAAGATAGAGTGCCTTTTCCTGCGCTTCATTCAAATAGCCATTGCATGCTGCAATATACAGCATAAATAAAGCTAGATCCCATCGCATTACTTCACGGGTAGTAAGTTCGTCATCAGAAAGAGCTTTGACGCCAGCACCCAGTTCATCAAATAGATCTCCTAAATTGTATAAATCCTTTAATATATCAAAATATGTTTCTACTTCCGTCATCTTCCAGCCTTCCTTTCCTGATTGGATCACAATCAAGCCTTTCCAACCGCTATAGGAAATTCATTAGAATTCCCACGCGGTAGCCGGCTTCACGACCTGTCGATTCTTCGTAATGGGATCATACACACTGTCTTCCACATAGGGATCATAATTGAAATTCGCTCTATATTCGTCATAAGTCGGTATACCAAGCTTGCGAAGCTGTTCGATGGCTTGTGTATATTCGTCTTCTCCTAACGTTAACACCCCTGAGAGCGACAAATCGAATAGTGACAACTGGT
>CAVGMK010000133.1:0-9079 GCA_963630135.1 Oscillospiraceae bacterium | reverse complement strand
TCTTCCACCTGCCTGTCCGACGCAGATAACCGCATCTGGCTGGAATTCCTCAATTGCTGTCTCCAAGACCTTCTCATCTCTTCCGTAGACAGTCGGAACTTCCTGTTTCAGAATATCCGCATTGCCAATCCGCGCCGGGAGAAGCTTCACCGCTTCATATGCGGGATTAATGCTCTCGCCACCGAACGGATCAAAACCAGTTAATAGAATTTTCATAACCGCCTCCTTATATAATCGAGATAGAACTAGGCGTGTTCCCTTTGAAGTTCAATATTATTGTCGTTTCTCTTGTGAATAGGTTTCACACTTATTCATTGTACGCCTAGTATACCTGAGGTACCGGGACAATAATCCTGCCCTTCGACATCAATTGACGATTATCCGCAAAGATATCCGGATACATTGACACAATATCGAAATGTCCACATGCCTCTTGTATACCGCCCAGTGCAAGGTTTCGACCGAATCCAATATGGAATGTCCCATATGCAGACTCATCCTCGATATAGCAGTTCCCGGAACAGCACGACAGGGAATTCAATCCGATTCCGAGTTCGCCGGCAACGCGCATATTCTCATCATAGAAGCTGTCAATGTAATCAATCAGGCGCTTTCCGTCTTTGGTCTCCTCGATGTCCGTAATCCGGCCTTGATGAATTTGCATCATGAACGGCTCATCAACACGGCCAATATAGCCAAGAGAGCCATCCACATACATACAGCCTTCCGTCTCCGTTTCTTCTATTGGTACATACAGTTCAATAGAAGAAGATGAGAATCCTTTGCTTGTCCAGATTTCGCCATTGAAGAAGCCCGGTTCCCGATTTCGCTTATAGAATCGGAGATTCGTTCCAAGCTGCGTCGTCACGCATACAGACTCTGCATTATCGATATATCTCTTGATGATTTTCGACATGAATTTGCTCTTCTGCGTGTCCATCCGGAGAAATGAATACTCCAGAATCGAACGGCCGTCATTGGTGGAACAAGGAAATGAAAGGAACTTGCCACCGGTGGATATCAGCTTCTTCACTGCCTTCGTTGTGATGATGGAATAATTCGTGGCACCGACAACGATGTCATATCCATTGAAAATATCTTCATGCACATCATAATACACGGATGTTTTGTTCTGTTCTTCCTGAATCATGACTTCGACATCTCCAGAGAACTTCTGGAATGCCTGTCTCATAATTTCAATTTCATCCGCATGCGGGGGTGTCGTTACAATCAGAACCTTATTATTGCGACGGAGATGCAGCCAGTTCTTGGCAACGATGGCTGCATTTCCACGCATCAGATCCTTTCGTGCATCGGAATATTTCATTATTGTGTTATCTATTTCCATTGCCTCAAGATTCTACTTGCAGAGAATCATGTATACAATCTGGAATACCAGCAGAAGCAGAGCCGGAACAATCTGATTCTTGATTACACCCCACTTATCCTTCATATCCAGCATCGCTACTGGAACGATGTTGAAGTTCGCAGCCATCGGCGTGCACAGTGTTCCGCAGTAGCCGCAGGTCAGAGCAATCATTCCAATCAGAGTTGGATCTGCACCATAGTTCAGTACAAATGGAGCACCAATTCCTACGGTCATAACGGTAATAGCGGCAAAGCCGTTACCCATAATCATCGTGAATACCATCATGCCGATTGCAAATACGATGATTCCGAGGTTAACATTTCCCTGCGGAATAACTTTTCCAACCAGGGAAGAAATGATTTCTCCAACGCCGGCTGCGGTGAAAATTGCACCCAGGCTGGCAAGCAGCATAGGAAGCATGGACAGCGGTCCTACAGCAGAAATCAGTCTTTCCGAGTCAGACAGAAATACCTTCGGTGTGTTGTCCTTCGAGAAGATCATCAGCAGGATAATCGATACCAGGATTCCGCAAGCAACACCAACGATGGCGCCGATGCTTGGCAGGAAGATGGCGAACAGAATTGCAAATACACCGATAGACAATGCCGGGAGGAAAATCTTCATACCCAGCTTGTCGAAGCTACGCTTCATATCTTCATCTGTTGGCGCTTCCGATTTTCCAATCTTAACCTTGCCGAGAATTGCCGGGATGGTCATGATGATAACCAGCGCACCATCTACCATTGGCGGAATCCAGCGGCCAAATGCCAGCACGATACCCAGCGAGCACCAGAAGACTGCAGTTCCCAGTCTGGATGGATTCGATTCATCTTTGGCGTTCTTCACACCAACGTACAGCGTAATCAGACCAATTACAATATATACGATCTCAAGTAATTTCTGACCGGTTGTGAAATCAGCACTTGTAAAGAATGACATATCGCACCTCCCTATTTCTCATCTCCGTAATACTTCTTTCTCAGCTTCTTATCCTTGAGATAGTAGTACACGATTCCGACAACAACAGCGAACAGGGCTACAGGAATTTCCACTTTGGCAAGATCCAGAAGCTCTACATTGTATCCAAGAGGAGCCAGTGTGGACTGAACCAGAAGGCCACCGGCACCACCGACAAACAGTACCTGGCAGTAGAACCAAGCGATATTCTCCATTCCGGATGCCATACCCTTCAGTTCTTCTACGTGCTTCTCGTTCGGCTCCTGGCCTTTGGCTTCAATTGCACCAATTGCCATCGGCATGATAATCGGTCTTACGAATCCGGCTACGCCACCGAAGCTTACGTTGAATGCAGCAAAGATACCTCTCATAATTCCATATGCTCCAACAACCATACCGGAAGAAGCATTCTTCACCTTTCCAATCAGATGAGCTGCCGCATTCTTGAGGCCGTTTCTCTCCAGTGTGCCGGTTACGAGCATAATCAGAATGAAAATAGCCATGCTTCGATTGGATACGAAGCTGGTACCCAGCGTTGTCAGCAGGCCGGACACTCCAAGGCCACCCAGCAGTGCAGTAACAATGGATGCAACCACAATAATCAAGATGGAATCCAGTCGAAGTGCAAATCCAACGATGACAATCACAATTCCAAGTAATACTAAATACGACATAATTTCCTCCTTTGATATTACTTCTTTCTTAATTTTCAGATATAACGTACTCTTATACTCACATTAACTAACAATGACAGGACGTTTTCTGGTGTGCTCCATCTTTCCGGATTGAATGTCACAGCTCGTGTCGTATACCGTCTGGCAGTTCATCAACATATCAATGATGGCCAGGTCATGCATCAGGTGAGCTCGTGCACAGGAATGCAGATATTCTCCCTGAGCCGTCTCATCTGCCACCTCGCTGACGTAGTCCACGCTTAAGATCCATGGATAACGAACAGACGGATAGCGATGTGCCGGATCATAGATATGTGGAATCCAGTAGGTAATCATGTTCTTGTAATAATTGGCCGGGAACAGTCTCGGCATCCAGTTATGAGCATATTTCTCGAACTGACGCGCCCACATCAGATTCTCTCTGGTAATTTCCTCGTCATCCAGGAATGCATCGGCAATCACATCCTCCATCTTATGGCACAGGCTCACATTGCTCTTATATTCATCTCCGTCAATGGTGTAGAAATAGCCATAGAGTAGAGACCTCGGGAGCCAGAATCCTTTGTAGGATGGCGATGTATATCCGGAGAATTGCTGTTCCCATTCGTGACTTGGAACGCCATGATTATCCACAATGACATCCGGCAGCATTCTCATGAACAACCGTCTCAGGCTCTTCGCCTCCGTGTGGATGGTGTGCTTCGTGAAATGCTCGTAGTAGAATTCCTTCCCCAGAGAGTTGAATCTTGCTACGTGCAGCTTCCAGTTCGGATTATCCTTCTGAAGTTCATAGTGAATGGCAGATCCATCCACGTTCTCCATCGGAGAGATTACAAAATTCATCTTCTCCGTCAGATCCTTGAATCTATCATCCGTCAGCAGTTCCCGAATCAACATGAACGCCGAATTCGTACTGGATACCTCATTCGCATGGTGTCTGGATGTAATGAGCTCAGTCGGATAATTGGTGATTCTCTTCGTTCTCGACACATAGCCCTCGCGATTCGGCTTCAGCTCAACGACATATATCTCCCGGCCCTTGTAGGACTTTGCCGTCCGATATACATCAATGCCCGGCACGGTCTTCAGCTGCTCGATAATCTCGATGTACTTCTCGTAACCAATCAATTCGTTCTCGGAAATATCGATATCCTCGATGGAGCCCGTCTTCTCCGGTGTCTCTGCGCGGCTTACTTCCGCCTTATATGCGTCATCACCAGATTCGAGAACTACCTGTTCCACGCCGGAAAACTCCGAGGCGATGGAAAGTACTTTTAGCTGAATCAACTCCGCATATGCTTCCACCAGCTTGCTTGACACGCCTTCGATGGCAATGTGGACGGTTAGCTTCCCGTCTTCCAGCGTCAGCGACTTCACCCACGCGTTGATATCGTCATAGTCGGCTTCGGCTTCAATCTGCTGGTTTCCGGCGCAGATGTGCGGCTGATCCGCCTGCTGCGAATAGACAAGCACATGGACGGAGGAACCTTTGCCGTTCACCTTGCGAATCTTCGGTAAAAGCAGACCCGGTGCATCCGTAATCTGTCCGACCTTCTCCATGCCATAATTCTTGAAGTAATCAGTTCCGACGAAATACATGTCCTCATGCAGGCCATCCAGCGTAGAGAATAGGTCTTCTCTCGAATCCAGCCGTTCATCCGGCTCACTCGTCTCCACGTCGATTTCCATCTTATTGAAGAATGGCTGCTTATCGACCAGGTCCACACCGCCGGTCTTCTCATCCACGTACTGGCGAATATCCGGGAGGATTTCCTGCTGGTATACATCCCAGATTTTCTCTACGTCGGTCTCCACGCGAGCCTTCTGAATCAGGCCGGTCTCATCATACAGCTTGATGTATCCAGTGGATGGATGGACGATTCCCATTTCCGGATAGGCATCCAGAAATGGACGTTCTGCGGTCTCCGCGCGATAGGTGTTCTCATACAGAAGCTTGCCATCTTCCGATACCGCTGTAACCTGATAGGTCACATCCTCGCTTCCTTTGTATTCCACAAATTCCACATTGTCCGGATCCATTCCCAATCTCTTCACGAACTGATCCTCAATCGGATACAGTTCCTGCAGATAACGAATCGGCAAGTCATACCATCTGTCTGAATTGTCCTTCCCGCCGATGTTGTTATAAGAAGGTGTCGCACCATCTTCATCCAGCCACTCTGTCTGGCCTGGCTTGAGGTAAGCTTTGAAGGCAATCGTCACTCTGGATGCAGCATTTCCTTCTTCCTTCTGGGCTTCCAGATTCGGAATAACAATCTCATCCAGCCAGGAATATCCCTGCTTATAAGAGCAGAGAACGTCTACGTCCACATTGGATGGGAGAGATTTCTCTAGCTCCTGCTTAATCGCATTTCGTACTTCCTTGTCCTCGCTGACAGCAATCTGTAATTTGAATTCCTTGCCCTCACCGATATTCGGAAGGAATTCCTTCTCCAGCAATGCCTTCATCTCGTCGACTTCCCAAGGGAACTCGTACTTCTTCTCGTAGGCTAGCTGTTCGTTCTTATAATTCACGAACTCGACGTTCGGAAAAGTCGTTTCAAGCTCGTTTCTCCTCTTATCGATGTCCGGATCAACATACGCCGTTACCTTGTCCGATGAAGCATTCGCATAAGCCTTGAGATACGCCAGCTGTCCATCCAGCGTATTCATTCTCATGCCTTCTCCCAGATCCTGCAGTCGGTCGCTCCAGGTATCGAAAGGTCCTACTTTCGGGAACGTCATGCAGATTCTCGAGATGAACGGAACCAGGGATTCCTCGTCGCCGGAAATAATTACCGTCCGGGATTCGCCATTATCCTCGAAACGCATCTCGCACGCTTCCGCTTCCTTCAGGACAATCAGATTCCCAGCTACTTCCCTTGTGTCCGTCAGCAGAATTCCTTCGTATGCTGTCGTCTCCATGCCGAACCGGAATGCCAGATTGCACGCTGCATCCAGCAGGAACAGCTTCGGCTCTTCCAGGAAAATTCTGAAGTTCATGGCATCCGGGAGCTGATCCAAGTTCTCATCCACGAGGAAGGAACCCTTCTCGAAGAGAGCTTCCAGGCCACGCTTCTCCCGCCAATCGAAATCCATGATTGGCTTCGCGTTGTCCGACGATGCAACATAGTCTTCCGGTGGATTCATTCTCTCATCTTCCTGGTAAAAAGAAGTGAATTCCTCGTAGGTTTCCGGAACAGCCACACCTTCGTCGTAAGTAGTTACAGGGAACACCGCAGCTTCCGTCTGAAAGCCCAGGAAACGTGAGAATTCAATGGCTCGCTCCATGTAGGAGAAGCTGGAATCCTTCTTCAATTGAATTGGGCTTCTAAATTGTTTGATCATCTGACCCATCCTTTCTGTTCTATATAGTACCGCGTTCCGTATTCTGTTACGTATCTTGATGCTATTTTATTTCTATGTTATGATTTTGTCAACAGAAATTGTTGTTTTGGACTCTAGTCAAGCATTACGTTTTTGACTAGAATACAAGGTGTAATGAAGATATAGGAATTGTTGGGGTATTATAATGAGGACTACAAGAAACACTGCAAAAGAGAAAATATTGAAGGCCGCATGGGACTTGTTCAAAGAAGTGGGTTACGAGAACGCAACAATCAACGACATCATCAAACGTTCCGGTACTTCCCGTGGCGCATTCTATCATCATTTCCGCGCCAAGGAAGATCTCCTGTTCAGAATGGCTTGCTTCTTCGATGATGATTATAAGAATTGGCTTGCCCAGCAGCCAGAAGATGATACTGCAATCGACAAACTTCGGAATTTCCTGCTGTATAGCACACAGGCCGTGGAAAATAGCGAATACCGCGATTTCCTTTCCACGCTGTATGGCTATGAAGTAATGACCGAAGGCACCCGATATATTCTGGATGAAGACCGGGAATACTTCAAAATTCTAAAGACACTCTGTCGCGAAGGTATCAAGACGGGAGAAATTTCGGATTATTGGTCTGAATACACCCTTGCCCGGACGCTTGCCGGGCTACAGCGGGGGCTGGTGTATAACTGGCTACTGGAGAAGTGTCGGTATTCCCTTCTCCACAATGAGATTAAGGTGATTGATGCGTTTCTGAAGGGTATACGAGAAAAAGATAATTGATATCAAGAAATCTAACGAAGTTATCTTTATTCAATAGGAGGTAGATGAATGGATAAGAAGGATATTGCAAAAAAGCTTCAGAATCTTCTGGAACTGGACAGAGAGATTGTTGGCGTTCGCCTCATCTGGGACGAAGAAGATTACAATGCCTGTCCCGCTCAGCAGATTCTGTATAAGCTTCCGTACTGCACGATGGTCAAGAGTGCTTCCACCGGCGCAAGGATTAAAGCCCGCCCGGATAACATGGGATGCTTCGGGGCAACCATGGCTTTCGGCATGATGGAGCTGCCACCGCAGTTCTATTCCGGCGAGATGTACATGGCATTCCAGATGTATCATGACGTTGACGCCGCTGCCGGTGTGGCGAATAACATCGCTGTCCTGGACAAATGTCCGTATGGACTCGAAATCTCGGCTATTGACCGCATGGATAAGGACCCGGATGTTGTCATCATCCCGACGATTCCTTACAACGCAATGCGAATTGTCCAGGGATACTCCTGCTATTACGGTACGCAGACGAATTTCAAGATGGCGGGAAATCAGGCCATCTGCTCCGAGGCAACCACAACAGTCTATAAGACGCAGGATATCAACGTCACAATGATGTGCTCTGGAACAAGATACATCTCGCAATGGAGTGACAATGAACTTGCTGTTGGCATTCCGTACAGCCGCTTCGAGAAGGTCGTGGAGGGTGTCGCTGAAACAGCGGATTCTGTAGAGCAGGATAGAAAGAAGAAATATATCATGGATTCCTTCGCAGCGGACGGCGATTCGGAAAGCGCGCCGGAACTGCATCTGGGTCAGAACTATCACACGAACCAGTATCAGGTGGGGAAGATTGTGAGATAATGTCCACAAAGGAATAATTGAAGGTGCGCTCGTAAGAGTGCGACTCGAGGGCCGTGTCTGAATCACTGAATAATTCGGATTGTAATGTGCAGAACTCCCGGATGAGTATAATCATCCGGGAGTTCCTATAGTGCCACACTTTCCTTTTGATGAGCGCATTCTACCGCCAATCGTCGAACTAATCACTGACATCTATTCTGACACATATGAATATTAAGGAGAATATGGTACGTCTTTGACGCAAGCGGTCTAGCGCTTACTCTTTACTGAATCTCCATTGTTATTGGACTACGTTCATTATTACTGGAGCACGTCAGTCGTCACTGAACCACATTAGCCGGAACTTCGCCCTGCTCCAGAAGACGGATATCGCGAATGGTCCACTCCAGCATGCGGCGGAAAGCCCCGTCTGTCATACCGGCAATATGCGGCGTCAGCGTGAGGCGCTCCTCGGCTGCCGGAGACAGGTGCAGGAGCGGATGCCACTCTGGCAGCGGTTCGGGATCGACGGTGTCGAGTGCAGCACCGAAAATCCAGCCTTTCTCCAGCGCTTCTGCCAGCGCCATGTTATCTACAATCTCACCTCTTGAATTATTGATGAGAAGCGTCGTCGGACGCATCTTCCGGAATTGCTCTATGCCAAGCATTCGATAGGTACCCTGGGTAACCGGCACATGGACAGATATGATGTCGCTATCCGATATCAATTCATCGAATGATACGTACTCCAGCTGAAGTTCTTGCTCTATCTGGTCATCCATACGAACGACATCGTAATATCTCAGCTTGCAATCCCATGCAATCAGGCGCTTAGCCACTTCTCGCCCAATGACGCCCATGCCAATCAATCCAATTTCCTGCCCGGCCAGCTCGCGAATTCCTTCTGCCGTGGTCTGTTCCTTGGTGCTAATATACCCGGATGTCTTAATCTTACGGTCACTTCTCGCAGTGTGGCGGAGTCCCGCCAGCATCAGGCCGATGCAATGTTCGGCCACAGCGGATGCGTTGACTGCTCGGTTATTACAGACCATGACACCTGCTTTTCGCGCTGCTTCCATCTCAATCTTGTTATAGCTTACGCCTTCAGTATGAATCATTCGA
>CAVGMK010000132.1:0-9228 GCA_963630135.1 Oscillospiraceae bacterium | reverse complement strand
ATATATATATTCTATTTTAACTAGCGATATGCGGTTTGTAGAATGTTGTTAGCTCAGTAAGTGCAATAAACCAAAGGTTTTTTCAATGAAGACATTAAATTACACAAAAATATTTATTTGCCTACCGTCAAAGTAGGCAGTATCATCAAATCTGTGTTGTAACTAAGGAAGATGGATAGAAACAAGGCAACTATGGGAAGAATCATACAATTAAAGAACATCAATAAGCGGTTTGAATCGAAGGCGGGTAAAGTAGAAGCTCTGAAGAATGTCAACTTGGAGATAGAAGAAGGCGATATCTTCGGAATTATTGGATACAGCGGTGCAGGCAAGAGTACATTAGTCAGGTGTATCAACCTTCTCGAGAGACCGACATCAGGTCAAGTCTTATTCCGCGGAACCGATTTAACGAAGCTTTCGAAGAAAGAATTGTTACAGGCAAGAAAATCAATGGGAATGATTTTTCAACAATTCAATTTGTTGATGCAGAAGACAGCATTAGAGAATGTGTGCTTCCCGCTGGAAATCTCTGGGGTAAAGAAGAAAGATGCTCGAATTAGGGCTACCGAACTTCTTAATCTGGTGGGGATAGAAGAGAAACGAGATTTCTATCCTGCTCAGTTATCGGGCGGGCAGAAGCAGCGGGTTGCCATTGCTCGGGCACTCGCAACAGAACCGGATGTCCTGCTCTGTGACGAGGCTACGAGTGCATTGGATCCTGTGACTACGAAAGCGATTCTTGCCTTACTGGAGAATATCAATCGGGAACTTGGCCTAACGATTGTGATTATTACCCATGAAATGAACGTCATAAAGAATATCTGCCATAGTGTTGCTGTATTGGACGATGGAGAAATTGTTGAATCTGGCAGTGTTAGTCGGATTCTCCAGAACCCACAATCAGAGATAACAAAGAAATTATTTAAAGCTCGGGAGGAAGAATAGTGACGACGGAACGAATTTCAGAATTGTTCGAATTATTGACAGAAGCCACAGGTGAAACAATCTATATGACTTTCTGGTCCACCCTGATTGCATACATTTTCGGAATATTAATGGGAATCGTTCTTATTGTTACGAATAAGGACGGGGTTCATCCCAATAAATATGTGAATACGATATTGGGAGCAATCGTGAATTTCGGCCGGTCGGTACCGTTTATTATTCTGTTAATCGCAGTCGTGCCATTAACCAGATTTCTGGTGGGAACCTCTCTCGGCACAAAAGCAACTGTTGTACCGCTCGTTGTTGCGGCGTCTCCATATATTGCCAGGTTAGTAGAGTCTTCTCTCAAAGAAGTTGATTATGGTGTTATCGAAGCAGCACAATCGATGGGCGCAACAACGTGGCAAATCGTATGGCGTGTTCTGCTTCCGGAAGCAAGGCCATCGCTCATTGTGGGAGCGACAATCGTGGTAACCACGGTAATCAGTTACTCCGCCATGGCCGGTACCGTTGCTGGTGGCGGACTGGGATCATTAGCAATCAGTCTGGGATACTACCGTTATCAGACAGATGTAACGGTGTTCACGATTATAATTCTGGTTCTTATGGTACAGATTGTTCAAACGATTGGAGATGCATTATCGAAGAAATTTGATAAACGCATTTCATAATAAATACGTTAATGCACAAAGAAAGGAAGGAAAATTGAATGAAAATGAAGAAGAAAATTGCATTAGTGGTATTAGCTGGAGCCGTTGCGGCGTTTGCTCTTGCTGGCTGTAGCTCCAGCAAAAGCGCCGACAAGGATGATTTGGAGGTAATTAAGGTGGGCTGCTCCCCTGTTCCTCATGCAGAAATCCTTGAGAATCTGGTGGATGACATGGCAGAAGCCGGATATGATTTGCAAATCGTTGAATCCGATGACTTGCTTGAGCCAGACGCTTCGTTGGCTGAAGGGGAATTGGATTGCAACTATTATCAGCACGTAGCAGGTATGGAATGGTACAACGAAGAGCATGATACGAATATCGTTGCTGTTGGTGGAAATGAGAAGGGCAGAATCCATTATGAACCACTTGGCATTTACCCTGGAAAGACCAAGAAACTTGAGGACCTGAAGGATGGCGCTGTCGTTACGATTCCAAATGAGACTTCGAACGAAGCAAGAGCACTGTTACTTCTGGAGAGCCAGAACCTGATTAAATTGAAGGATGGCGCAGGATTAGGTGCAACAATCAAGGATATCGAAGAGAACCCACTGAATCTTGATATTCAGGAAGTAGACGGCGCACAGTTAGTTCGTTCCTTGGAGGATGCGGATATCGCCGTCATTACAGGTAACTATGCGCTGGAAGCCGGAATGTCTGTTAATGAGGACTCTCTTGCGAAAGAATCTGATGATTCCGACGCTGCATATAATTACGCAAACATTCTCGCTGTAAACAAAGGGGATGAGAACAATGAAGGCGTACAGACTCTTCTGAAACTGCTGCAGTCGGATAAGACGAAAAAATTCATGGAGAAGGAGTATGAAGGCGCAGTAATGCCACTGTTCTAGAAAATGAAGGAATCAGACTTAACACCAAATGAACGAAAGAAACTATACTTTTCCGGTCATGAAGTAGATCATATTCCATATAGTTTGACGAGCTCAGAGACATCCTGTGAAATGTATGGAATCAATAGTAGAGATTACTATCTGAATGCGGATTGCATGGTAGAAGTAGAGAAAAGACTCGTTGAAGAATTTGATACCGGATCAGTTGTAGCTGGTGATGGGTTGAAAGGGATTGCAGAAGGGATGGGATCGAAAATATCCTATCCCTTAAATTCCATAAGCATTGTTGAGAAACCAGTTGTGGAGGATTATTCCATTCTTCCGCAGTTATCATTTAACCCAGCGAAAGACGGAAGATTCCCGCTTTTCCTGGAAGCCTTGAAACGGTTGAAGGAATTGTTCGGTGAGGAACGTTCCGTAGAAACCAATATCGGAAGTCCGATAACAGTGTGTGCTGCATTGCGAGGAACTGAAAGAATGCTTCTGGATACATACAAGCATCCGGAAGAGTTGCATCAGCTATTACAGCTTGCGGTAGATGCTTCGTTACAATGGGTCAAATTCGCATATGAGCAATGTGAACCGAATTTCGGCATCGTTAATCCCGTTGGATCTGGTAGCCTTCTAAGCCTGAAGCAATATGAAAGATTTGAATTACCGTACTTGAAGCAGTTGGTTACAGGAATTAAGCAGATTACGGGACAGACTCCGGGAATGCATATGTGTGGTAAATCCAGAAATCGATGGAATTCGTTCAGGGAAATCGGCCTCAGCGCTCTCAGTGTAGATAATTGCGAACGTTTGACGGATTTGAAAGCAGAATTGGGTAATGATATGGTTATTTCCGGAAATGTACCACCGGTAGACGTAATTATGAACGGGGACCGTGCACTAATTCAGAACTCGGTCAAAGAATGCCTGCTGGATGCTAGCGATAGCCCATGTGGCTTTGTGCTAAGTCCCGGGTGTGAATTGCCTTTCGGTGTGTCCAGAGACAATCTATGGGCTTTCATCGAAGCGGCGGAGCATTACGGACAAGGGGCCCAAATAGGACAGTTGTGCAAAGGATTACGAGGAGAATAAGATGTTCGAAGGAAAGAAAATCGTTGTCGGCGTATGCGGAAGTGTTTCGGCCTATGTCACCGCCGAAATCGTTGACTGGTTAAAAAAGAATAATGCCAATGTGCATGTAATTATGACAGAGAATGCTGCAAAATTCGTTACTCCACTTACCTTCCAGACGGTGAGCGGGCATCATGTGGCAATTGATGACTATGCAGTGGGTGAGGAGTGGAAAATTCCACATATTGAGGCTGCGAGCATTGCCGATGTGATATTTATTCTGCCGGCAACCGCAACCACGATGGCGAAGGTAGCGAATGGCGTAGCCGATAATATGGTGACATCTACGGTATTGGCGTCAACCTGCCCGGTGTATTTTGCTCCGACCATGAATACCAATATGTATGAGAAACCAATTACGCAGAGAAATATCAAAGCGCTTCAGGATATGGGATATCATATTATTGAACCTGCAGAGGGAACCATGATATGTGGAGCAACCGGAAGAGGCAAGATGCAAAGCGCGGATTATTTGAAGGAATATATTCAGAAAGTAATTCTCGGATAATGGAAGTTAGCTGTTGCATGTAGCCTGCGCAACGGTGAGATATTGCAATAACTGAAATGAAAGAAGCCGCAGCTGGGACAGAGAGAAACGAAAGAAAAGATGTGTTTGCTATGGTTACGAAGGAAGAATTAATATCCAGACTATCGGAATGCGTGGTGGAGATGGAAGATGAAGCGGTGGTAGATGCTGCGAAAGAGTATCTGGCTGCGGGTTATCCCGCTCTGGACGCTGTGACAGATGGTTTAACTGACGGAATGAATAAAGCCGGCGAATTGTTTGATCAGGAAGAGTATTTTGTAACGGAATTGCTTCTTTGCGCGGACACATTGTACAATGGCCTGGCTGTACTCCGACCATATCTCAATAATACCAACGTCCAGATGAAAAAGAAGGCAGTGATTGGCGTCGTAAAGGGCGATACCCATGACATCGGTAAAAATCTGGTAAAGGTGATGATGGAAGCTGCCGGTTTTGAAATGTATGATCTCGGGCGAGATGTTCCGGCAAATTGCTTCATCGAAAAAGCGCAAGAGGTAGGTGCCGATCTGATTTGCATGTCAACGTTGATGACAACAACAATGACGGAAATGAAAGTAGTAATTAATCAATTAGAAAATCTGGGAGTTCGAGATCAATACAAGGTCATGGTAGGTGGAGGCCCAGTTTCACTCCAATATGCAGAAAGTATTGGGGCAGACGGTTATTCAGTCAACGCTACTGAGGCCGTTCAAGTGGCGAAAAGGTTGACTGGATTGGCTTAATTTGAGGCAATCTGGATAATCCGATATTTTCTTGTCTTAACGTCCCGGATATAACCGGATAGACATAATAAACTGAATAAGAGAAGCGATTCGAGGCTGAGGGTACCGGTATCCTCAGCCTCTTTGTTTGCGGTATTTAATCACGCTCTTTGCTAGGGTAATTGCCAGTAGTTGCCTTAAATACGAGAAAAAAATAGCCATACTAAATCCTGCAAGACTCTCAGAGAACCTCTCAAGAAGAAATTTGTTAGATTTCCGAGACTTGCGAAAAATCTCCGGAGAATATACAATGATTCGGGAGTAATACTTTGGGAGAAGGAGAAACAGCTGAATGAAATTAAACAATACCAAGAAATTATCTCCACGGAGCATCAAATCCGCCAAGGTGCGGAAACGCATCATGGAGGTCGGATATGAGATGATTCGCCAGAATGGTATTGATGCCGTGGGTATTCGGGAAATCGCGGAGAACGCAGGCGTATCTACCGGAACGCTCTATTATTATTTCAAGAATAAGGAAGAAATTCTCTGGGCGCATGCGATAGAAAACAGCGATCGGTTTCCGGATTGCGCGAAGAAGCTTAATCCTGAAGATACGGTCTTCAATCGAATCGTGGAATATTGTAGTAAATATCTGGCAGATGTGGTCATGGAGGATGGCCCGGAAATCATCATCTGGATTATTCAACGCAAACAGACCAGCGAGGGGTTAAGTCAGACTATTCTTTCACTGGTGAGAGAAGGAATAGAATCAGGAGAATTTACTCAGGAGAAGACACCGGAAGAACTTACGACGTTTATTCTGGATTGTTATCGGGGAGCAACGTATGCGTGGTACCGCAGTGATGGAACCATTGATCTTCGTCGTACGATTAGAGAACACATTGGCTTCCCATTGGAACATTTCCTGAACCGTTAGTGAGTAACGCATCAATCAGCACAATCGAAATGGGCATGTGATGGGACTTGAACCGCGAAGCTGGAATAGGCGGTTCAAGTAGGAGATATGCAGGAACCTCGGATGGAAATAGATTCATGCGGAGACCGGTGTACCTGCGAACAACAGAACTTATTTTTGGCAGACATAAATAAATATTACAGCAGCTACTGCATGAGGGAGACGTGGAAGAGCTTGAACTAGCACGTCATCCAGGGGTCATGGCAATGAGAAGGGCTGCCGTTCAGAAACAAGAATTCTGGACGGCAGTCTATTTTTTAACAGATTTTTAAAGAAAGTATTGACAAGTGGAAGGGAATCTTATATAACGTGTAATATAACAAATGATAGAACACGTGATAGAACGTGTACGACGAAAATGCAAAGGAGGTTGAATTAATTGGAAGTCTACACTAAGTATTGTCCACCAGAGGAGACAAATGTCCCGGGTATCATCTATCTGCCCAAGCTCCCGGTTATGGACATGTCACCATTACCGCCTTGTCAATTATTTGACGATATGTACTTCATCGGAACGACATTCGTCGGTACGCTGGTGGTAAAGACGTCGGATGGTCTAGTTCTGATTGACAGTATGAACAGCAGCGAGGATGCAGAACAGATTATCTTCCCGGCTATGAAGGAGCTCGGAATGGACCCGCTGGACATTCGTGCCGTCCTTGTAACCCATGGACATTTCGACCATTACGGTGGTGCGAAGACAATTCAGGATGCAACCGGATGCGAGGTCTTCATGAGTGAAATCGACGCGGAGTTCATGAAAATCTGCCCGATAGTACCGGATAATCCACCAGAATTCCCGAATGTAACGAAATTTGTCGGGGAAGGGGATGTCTACACCTGTGGTGACACAGAATTCCTGTTCTCTTTCACACCAGGTCATACGCCGGGCGGAATTTCGCTGATTTTCCCGGTCCATCACAACGGTGAAGAGCACATGGTCAGTCTGTGGGGCGGCATTAATCCGCCGAGGGACAAGGAAGGTTGCCAGGTGTATGCGGATTCCGCGAAAGCATTCATGGAACTGAGTCGAGAGAAGAAATGTGATGTGGAATTCAGCGTGCATCCATTCGTGGATTATTCCATCGACAAGATGCGGAAGCTAGAAGCTGGAACGAAAACTGATTCACATCCGCTGGTTATTGGGGAAGAAGGCGTCGCGCTGTTCATGCGGATTGTATTGCTGACGGCGGAACAGATGCTGGAGAACATGTAATACTGCATAACTGAAGGACATTGAGAATGTTGAGAGGTAACATGCTATGAAGGACAAAGATTTAATGACAACAGATTATGACATTTCTCAGATTGAAGAAGATCCAAGACTGGTACAATGTCGCAAAGAATTTCTGGTATTGCTGACGATGATTGTGATTACAAGTGCGATAATTATTGCCATTTGTTACTTCATCGATTGGGGTGCGGTAACATCTTACACTTATTTGTTCGGTCTTCCGATGTGGCTGGCACTAAGTGCTATCGTTTCCATCGTTGGAACCATTGCATGTCTGATATATTGCGTCAAGGGTATTGAGGATATTTCCCTTGAGAATGAAGAGTAGTCGGAAGGAGGCGTACAGATGAATCTGGATATTTCGACAACATCACGTGTTATCGTGCTGGCTACGTTCGTAGCATATATCGTTATTGTTACACTGATTGGATTATTTGCGAATAGAGCTTCGAAGAAGCATGCCGAAGAAGGCTACACCGGAGGATTCTTTGCCGGCGGCAGAGGCCTTGGCGGACTGGCGCTTGGCATGATGATGATGGCAACGTTGCTGAGCTCCGGCACATTCGTCAGCGGACACGGAATGGTCTATAAGATTGGACTTTCCTATGCAGCTATCATGTTGGTTGCGCATTTCTCGTTAATCCTGTCCCTGGGAGGGACCGGTAAAAAAATCGGTATCATCGGCCGCCGTACCGGAGCTGTATCCTTTATCGGTCTGCTGAAGAATAGATACAACAACAATAAGGTTCTGGTTCTTCTGCTGGCACTTCCAATGGTTATCTTCCTCGTATGTTATTCAGCCAGCCAGGTTGTAGGCGGAGCAAGAGTATTCGAGGTAATGACCGGTGGATCCTACTGGATTGGACTAATCCTGTTCGGCGCAGTCATCGGCGTCTACACATTGCTTGGCGGAATGAAGAGCGTTGCCGCTACATCCATCTTCCAGGGCTTCGTTATGATTACCGCCGTTCTGGCACTCGTTATCGGCTACTGTGCGTACATCAATCAGAATTTCGGCGGCATGACCGAGCTGATTGCCGGACTTGCATCCAATGAACAGACACAGTATCTGCTGTCGCCAACCGGTGCGCTTACTGCACCGACGCTGATTTCGCTGATTATCATGTTCGCGATTTCCAGTGTAGCTCTGCCACACGTAGCACAGGGTAACCTGACCTACAAGAACACACAGTCTCTGAAGAAGGCCTGCCTGATTGGTAGTATTTCCTCGGTAATCGTGTATCTGTCGCTCTTGCTCGTTGGCGTAATTGTACGTGCAATTGCTCCGGATCTTCCGGTATCAGACTATGTAACACCGTACCTGTCGTTCCTGACACTTCCTTCACCACTGGTTGGTGTGATGCTGTCCGCCGTAGCCTCTGCGATTCAATCCACGGTTGCATCTATGCTCCTCGTAATCTGCGCCGTTATCTGCAAGGATATCTACAAGGACGTTGTTAATCCGAATGCTTCGGAATCTCAGATTCGCAAAATAACACCGACTGTACTGATGCTGACCTGCGTTGTCGTCATCCTGATTTCTATCAACCCACCGGATGCGGTACAGGTTCTGGTGAACTTCGCGATTGGCGGCCTGGCATCCGCATTGATGTTCCCGCTGCTGCTGGGACTCTACTGGAAGCGTTGCAATGAGTACGGCGCAATCGCTGGCGTGCTCTCTGGATTCGTATACTATGTCGTTGCATCTTCCGTACTTCCAGGTCTGGCATTCGGTCTGAACGCATTCGTACCGGCAGTAGTACTCTCTGGCATTCTGACGATTGGTGTCAGCATGGCAACACCGCAGCCTCCACTGGGCGTTGTACAGGTATGGTTCGGCAAGAGCTACGACCATGAATTCGCGCAGAGAAACTAATCGGCTTATACAGTAAGTAGAAGGTGTTGAGAGGTATTGAGATGAAAATAGTAAGCCTTGTACCGGAAAGTCGATTCGAGAAGTATGGCGTGAAGTGGCCGGAAGAATGGAACATCACTTACAGGCCGTATCCTTATACAGACGAAGAAGTGATTGAAGTGGCGAAAGACGCTGACGTGCTCTTTGCGGACTCGATTCACGCGGTATCGGGGAATATCATTCGGTCCTGTGAGAACCTTCGAATGATTCATACTGAAGGCGTAAGC
>CAVGMK010000131.1:0-9363 GCA_963630135.1 Oscillospiraceae bacterium | reverse complement strand
TCGTTCATCTGCGTTGGACGCTATCTTATATGCGTCGGCGATACCGATGGTGCCGGTGGCATTGTTTGCACTGTTCGCGCTGTCCGCGCTGTCCGCGTCCGCCTTCGCGTGCTCCTGCGCGAGGAACGTGCAATAGAGGATAATCATGCCGGCCAGGATGAAATAGATGACCAGTGCGATGGCGACGGTCATGGTGCGGTTCGCGCGAATTTCCGAGTACGGCACGGCAACGGCAATCAGGCCCTTGTCCACCTGGTGGACAGAACAGAAATATTTCGTGCCGTCGATGGTGATGTCGAGGTCGCTGCCGTCCTTCATCTTCGAGATGTCGATGCCGTGGTCGGCTGCCTGGTCGCCGATGAGACTGTCGTCCGGATAGAAGAGAATGGTCTTCTTGACGGAATGCACGGCGAAGGCGAAACCGTTCTGACCGACGTGAACATCATCGAGCACATAGGAGAGCGATGCGTTCACCGCCAGATTGGCATCCAACGTGTCAGTATTATGGACAATCCGAACCTTGTGGCCGGAGTCAATCTTGGCTGTGTAGGTATGGGATTCCTTGTCCTTGGATGGCACTTTGCCGCTTTTGGCGAGGACAGTCCCCGAAGCGTTCTGAATTGCTATGTAATCCACATTGAGAACGTCCCGAAGCTCGTCCATCTGCTCGTCGGAATAGGTGAAGTCATCCGAATTCTTCGCCATGAAAGCGACGGAATCCGCCTTGGCCTGATACTGCTGATCGTAGTTCTCGGTGATTTCCGTCTCCGATGCCTTGCTGTCCTGAATCAGCGAGTCAATCAGCTCCAGCTTCGAGTGGGAATTCTGCTTCTGCTCCTTCGTTGCCAATTTCGTGCAGAGCGTACTGACGCCGATGGCCAGTATCACCGCACCAACAAGAAGAACCAGAATCCCACGCTTGGTTTTCTTGGTTACATTCATGAAGTAATCCTTTCATTAGGGGGTGGGTATCGATGGCATCCCTGCAGAGGATGCTGGTGGTAATGAGATGAAATAAAGTGACTAGCCGGCGGGCCTATTGTGCCCCTGTGTCCCGCCGCTATAAATTCAACTTCCATTATATCTGTTCAATACCACAAATTCCACCTTTTCGAATGTTTCGATTTAAGTGCAAAAAATAATTTGCCCCGGCGTAGACTTCCGAGGAGGCATGCATCCGGAAACGGTCAGACCACGGAAACGGTCAGACACCGGAAGTGGAGGAAACCAGTGCAGAAGCAGACTCCTGATGGGTCGAGCGGCCGGAATCGCAGCCTTCAGAATTTATTCTATCCGGACGGCATTCTGTGGTACAATTAAAGTGCTATGCTTCAGGCCAGGAAGAAAACTGGTCAAGAAGAAATAATAAGAAAACAGGTGACGCATTTCTGACCGTAGAAATGCTTCCTGTAAGAGAGACAAAGGAGAATGGGACTTATGAGACATCTAATTTGTGCATCCGTACACTTCCTGACGGAAGAGAGAAGAGCGAGAATTCAAGAGACAGCAGAGGAGGCCGGCTTCGAAGTGGCTTTCTATGACAGCGACGATGATGCGGTAGGCAAAGTCAGTGAGGCGGAAGTGGTATTCTGCGAGACACCGAAGCCGGTGACAGGACTTCAGGAAATCAAGTGGTGTGCCAGCTCGTATGCGGGCATTGCACCTTATCTGGAGCCGGGCGTGCTGCCGGAAGGCTGCCTGCTGACCAACGGTGCCGGTTCGTATGGCGTCACCATCTCGGAGCATGTCGTCATGGTATCTTTGATGCTACTAAAGCAATGGCCGCGCTACAGTGAGATTATTGCGAACCGCGAGTGGCGACACGATGTGGACATTCGTTCCATCTATGGTAGCCGCGTGACCATCGCGGGAACCGGTGATATCGGGCGCGAGACGGCAAAGAGAATGAAGGCGATGGGCGCATCTTCCGTCGTTGGCTTGAATCGGAGCGGTCGCTGCGAGGAGGCGGCTTTCGACCGGATTCTGACATCGGATCAGATGGATGCCGTGCTGCCGGAGACGGATATTCTGGTGATGTGCATGCCGGAGACGAAGGAAACGCGCGGGATGCTGTCCCGGGATCGGATTGCCATGCTGCCACGCCATGCCATCGTGGTGAATGTAGGAAGAGGCACCGCCATCGACCAGGATGCGCTGATGGAGGCGCTGAACGAGGAACGCATTGCGGGAGCAGCGCTGGATGTGATGATGCCGGAACCGTTACCGGTGGATCACCCGCTGTGGGATGCACGGAATATCATCATCACACCGCACATTTCCGGCAATATGTCGCTGGAACATACCAAGGATGAATCCGTGGAACTCTTCTGCGCGAACATCCGGCGGTATGTGGCGGGAGAACCGCTGGCGCACGCGGTGGATTTCAAGCGTGGATATTAAAATGCGGCGCGGCTGCCCGGCGTGAAAGCGTGAAAGAACGCGCTGAACAATGGGGGCAATGGATTGCTGCAGATAGAAATATCAGTAACGAGGATGTTCCATTCTGTGCCTACCGGGAAAGGTAGCAATTATAGTTCAACATACAATCAGAAGGAGTTATGTCATGATTAGAGCTTGCATATTCGATCTGGACGGGACACTCATACGGACACAGGAATCCATTGCCCGGCCCATCAATATGACGCTGGCGCGTTACGGACTGCCATCTCAGCCGGTGGAAGCCTTCAACTATTTCGCCGGGGACGGCATCGACAACGCGCTTCGTCGAGCGCTGGTGGCGGCCGGGGATACGGAAATGAAATATTACGAGGAAGGAATTCTCCTTACCCGGAAGTGGATGAGTGAGGATCCGCTCTATCACGTGGAACCTTATGAATACGTAGAGGAGTCGCTGACGAAGCTCATGGCAATGGGAATTCGTCTGGCGGTTCTGACCAACAAGCCACACGAGAGTGCGCTGAAGGTGGTGCATACGATTTTCGGGGAGGAATTATTTGACCATGTTCAGGGTCAGAAGGAAGGCATTCCCATCAAGCCGAATCCTACCGGTGTCTATGAGATCCTGAAGGCGTTCGGCGTGGAGAAATCCGAATGCCTGTATTTCGGCGATACGAATACCGACATGAAGACAGGGAGGAGTGCCGGCCTCTATACCGTGGGCGTCTCCTGGGGATTCCGCCCGCGGACAGAGCTCGAGGAATATCACGCGGATGTAATCCTTGATTCGCCAAGAGATATTGTTACCCTGGTGGAGAAGATGAATGCATAGACGAAAGAAGCCGGAGCTGCTCGTGCCGGCAGGGAGCATAGAGCCATTTATTGCTGCAGTGGAAAACGGCGCCGATGCCATCTACATCGGCGGCCGGCTTTTTAATGCGCGAATGAATGCGGGAAACTTCGGTGACGAGATACTGCCCCATGCGCTGGACTACGCGCACGCCCGCGGTGTCAAGGTCTTCGTCACCATGAACACCCTGATATACGATGAGGAGATGGAAGAAGCCATGGAATACGCCCGTTTCCTCTACCGTGTGGGGGCCGATGCGTTAATTATTCAGGACCTGGGCCTGGGCGCGCGGATTCATCGGGAACTTCCGAATTTCCCGCTTCACCTCTCCACGCAGGCGACGAGCTGCGACGCGGAGTCGGTGCGGGTGGCGAAGGAACTCGGCTATGAACGCGTCGTTCTCTCCCGAGAACTGTCCCTTCCGGAAATCGAAGAGGTCTGCCGCGATGGCGGTGCGGATATCGAAGTATTCGTCCACGGGGCGCTCTGCATCTGCTATTCCGGTCAGTGTCAGATGAGCCGTTTCTACGGCGGCCGAAGCGGCAACCGGGGCGCCTGTGCCCAGCCGTGCCGCCTGCCTTATGAGATGACGGATGCCTCCGGCAAGCGGAAGTCCGGCCATCTCCTAAGTCCGAAGGATCTCTGCCTCATTGACGACCTCGGCCGCCTGATAGAAGCCGGCGTCGCTTCTTTCAAGATTGAGGGTCGCATGAAATCACCGGAATACGTGGCGGTGGTAACCCGAATCTACCGGAAGTATATCGACGAGTATGGGTCAAAAGAAGAATACCATGTATCCCCGGACGACCGGGAAGAGCTGAAACAGATTTTTAACCGGGGTGGATTCACGAGAGGCTACCTGAATGGCAATCCGGGACGAAAGCTGATGTCACAGGTCATCCCGAAGAATCAGGGTATTCGAATCGGCCAGGTGGAGACGGCAAGAAATACCTCCACGCTGGTGGATGTCCGCTGCGATATCGAGCCGGAGATGGGCGACGGCATTGAGATCCGGTCGGAAAAGCCGGAAGGAAAGGGCGCCGGTCCGGTGGCAAGCAATATCATCAGTTACCGGAAGGAACTGGGCAATGGGCTCTATCGCATTGGGGACTTCCGGGAACCGGTGCGAAACGGGAGCATGGTGTACCGGACGTCCTCGAAGGCGCAGCTGGAAGAGGCAAGGCGAAGTTACCGGAATGTTTCTATTCCGGAGAATCCGGAGAACCGGCATATCGGCCGGCGGCGGGATATTGTGCTGACGCTGAGCTGTTATGGCGGCATGCTGAACCTGACGGCGGAGACGGTGACGGAGCCGGATAACCCGTGGGAGAGCCAGCGGAAACAGCAGGTAACGGTGAGTGCCGGACCGTTCGAAGCGGACTTCGAGCGGGCGACGCCGGAAGAACGCTATCGGGGAGCGCTGGGGAAGACGGGAAATACGCCTTTCCGGGTGCAGGACATTCGGATGAAAGGCGATTTCGTTATCTGCGCCCGCGCGTCAGAAATCAATGCGCTTCGCCGGGAGTGCCTGCAGGCATTGGAGGAGAAGCTTCGGTTCCGGCGGGAGGTGCCGGAAGCGGAAAGGGATAGTGCGGATTCAGAGACTCATCCATGCGGAACTGGTGTACGTCAGACGGAGAGACCGTCCATGAAGATGCCGTCCGCGGACGCGATATGGGTTGATGGGTGTACAGATAAGACACTAGGGAGCGAAACCCAGTCTGTAGTTTCGGCAATATCCGATGTGCAATCCATCGATTGGCTACCGAAGAGCGTCCATCGGATTCCGCTGGCGCAGTTATGCTTGGATGCGGAGGCGGAAGGAATTCCACTGATGGCCGTCTTGCGTGAGATGAACCTGGATAGACAGAGCGAGCCGACCGAAGCGGAGGACACATTACAGGAACAGCGGCTACAGGGACAGGTTCCGCAGGAACGGGGACGATTCAAACAATCCGAACAACCCGAACCGGCGATGGCATGCGCGCAGGAGAAAGAGAATGTAGGCCATGGAGACAATCGAATCCTGGCCATCTCGAACGTCACCAAGGGCAAGGAAGACGAAATCCTCCTTCGCCACTGGGACGAAATCCGGAAAGTCGGGAGAATCTACCCGATACTGGCCGGGACGCTCTCGTGGCTGACCCGGCTGGCGGAAGCGGGGTGCCATGTATATGCGGATTACGGACTGAACACATTGAACCGGGAGACTGCCCGTGTGCTGGCGTCGCTGGGGGCTAAAAGAATCTACCCAAGCCTGGAATCGCTGAGTCGAGAGGAGCTGGAGGAAGAGGGAAACCTCCCGCTGATGGTCAGCGAGCATGATTTCGGTGAAGGCATTATCCGGAACTCGAAGCGCGGCATTTGCGCGCAAATCACGCACCCGGAATATAGCAGTCAGGTGCGGATTACACCTTGCAAGGGAAACATATCCCATAACACATGCTAGTCCATGATGTTAATCAAATGGAGCAGAAGAAATGAAAGAGAAAGAACCAGAAGCAGTGCAGGAACAGAATGCGACAGTATCGAACGAACCGATGCCTCCAGTGGGCGCAAAGGCCGAAGAGGAGCAGACATCACAGATAGAAGCGGAACGCGGGAAATCACCAATGCAGGAAACGGTAACAGAACAAGAAGTTCAACCGGCGAATTCCAAGAAAGGCTGGGTTGGCATCGTCTGCATCCTACTGGCCGGAATTCTATGGGGAACGACAGGTATTTTTTCCCACATCATGAACAACTACCTGGGCGGAGACTCCAACACCACGTCCTTCTACCGCATGCTGGGCGCCATGATTACCATGGCCATCTACATCGCGATTCGGAACCCGCAGCACTTCCGCATTAAGCCGCGGTATCTGCCGATTCCGATTGTGCAGGGCGTGGTGACATGCTGTATTTTCAGCCTGACATACATCGCGGCGATTCAGTATCTGGGCATGTCGACGGCAGTGATTCTGCTGTACACGTCGCCAATCTATGTCACGATTATGTCGCGGATTCTTTTCAAGGAGCAGATCACCAAAGAGAAGATTCTGGCGCTGATGATCAACCTGGTGGGCTGCGCGCTCACTATCAGCGGCGGCAGCCTGGACATCAGCAGCTTCTCTTTCATCGGCATTCTGCTGGGCCTGTGCGGCGGCCTCTGCTACGCGTTCACCCCGATTTGCGGGCATTACGCGTCAGCCGGCAACGTCCATCCGGAGACGGCAACGTTCTACGCCACGGTGTTCGCGCTGATTGCGCTCACCATCCTTGTACCGCCGTGGAATTATGAAGGCATTCATATGGGTCTGGGGCTGGCCGCCTGGTCGCTGTGCTGTGGCTTCATGAACCTGTCGCTACCGCTCCTTCTCTACATGCACGGCATGACGGTCATCACCGAGCCATCCAAGGGCCCGATTCTCGCTTCCGTCGAGAATATCTCCGCGGCAACGTGGGGCGTGCTGCTATTCGGCGAATTTATGAATTTCTGGAAGGTTCTCGGCATCGCGCTGGTGCTGGGCTCCATCGTGATTATGAATAGAAAGAAGGCGGACGCATGAAGCTGATGCACCTCGGAGACCTGCACCTGGGGAAGCGGGTGAACGGCTTCTCCCTGCTGGAGGACCAGCAGTATATCCTGGATCAGATTCTGGGCATCATGACGGAGGAGCAGCCGCAGGCGGTCCTGATAGCGGGTGACGTCTACGACAAACCGATTCCGCCTGCAGAGGCCGTGCGCCTCATGGACGATTTTCTCACGGAAATCAGCAGCCGCGGTGTGCAGGCCTACCTGATCAGCGGCAACCATGATTCCGCCGAGCGCGTGGCTTTCGGCCATCACCTGATGGCGCGGAGCGGAATTCACATCTCGCCGGTGTATGACGGGTCCGTGATGACCTGTTCGGCAGAGGATGAGTGGGGTAAAATCAATTTTCACCTCATCCCTTACGTCCGTCCATCCGTCGTTCGAAACTTCTCTCCGGATGCCGAAATCGAGAACTATACCGATGCGATGAATCATATCGTGGCGGGATTGAAGCTCACTCCGGAGGAGCGCCACGTGGCAATCGCCCATCAATTTGTGACCGGGAGCGGCATGACGCCGGAGACCTGTGATTCCGAGCAGCTTTCCGTTGGCGGATTGGATCAGGTGGATGCGGCGGCCTTCCGGGATTTCGATTACGTAGCGCTCGGCCATTTGCATGGACCGCAGCGGATTGCACGGGATACGATTCGCTATGCCGGGTCGCCGCTTAAATATTCCTTCTCCGAGCTTCATCAGAAGAAGAGCGTGACCATGGTAGAGCTTCGGGAGAAGGGAAATACCATCATTCGACAGATTCCGCTGAGGCCGCTTCGGGAGATGAAAGAGCTTCGCGGAACGTTCCGCGAGATTCTGGCACAAGGGGAGCAGGCGGGCACAGCCGCAACGGATTACTACCACATCATCCTGACGGATGAGAACGACGTGGTGGACGCGCTGGCTCAGCTACGCGAATACTATCCGAACACCATGCTGCTCGATTATGATAACGTCCGTACCCGCTCGCAGCGCCAGGTGGAGCAACCGGCGGATGCGGAAGAGAAAACGCCGGAGGAGCTCTTCGCCCTGCTCTATGAGCAGCAGAACGGACAGGCAATGAACCCGGAACAGCAGGAGCTGGTGCACCGGCTGATTCGGGAAATCTGGGAGAGAGACTGATGAGACCACGGAAGATTGAAATTTCGGCCTTCGGACCATATGCAGGGAAGCAGGTTATCGACATGGATGCGCTGGGCGAATCCGGCCTCTACCTGATTACCGGCGATACCGGCGCGGGTAAAACCACGATTTTCGACGCCATCGTCTTCGCTCTGTACGGCACCGCCAGCAGCGACCGGCGAGCCGGTGATATGCTACGCTCGAAGTACGCGGAGCCGGAAACGCCAACGCGGGTGAAACTTATTTTTGACTACCGGAACCATGCCTATGAGATTACCCGGAACCCGTCGTATCTGCGGCCGAAGCTGCGGGGCGAGGGAATGACGGAGGAGAAGGCGTACGCCGAGCTGAAGCTGCCGTCCGGCGAGCTTCTGACCGGGCTGGCGGATGTGGATGCCAAGATTCAGGATGTCCTCGGGATGACGCGGGATCAGTTCATGCAGATTGCCATGATTGCGCAGGGGGACTTCCTGAAGCTGTTGCTGGCAAAGACGGAGGACCGGCGGCGGATTTTCAGCAGCATTTTCGGCACGGGTCGGTTCGCGGTGCTGGAGAATCGCCTCAAGGAGGAGGCGACCGGTGTAAGGCGGGAATATGACCAGCTGCGGCAGACGCTACAGTCGGAGCTGGACCGTGCGCGCATACCGGCCGACGCGGATAACGCAGCGATGACACCGGCGCAGGTGCTTCAGGCGGCGGCGGAGAGCCGGGCTCGGGCGGAAAAGAATCTGGCCGAGCTTCGGAAACAGGAAGAAGCGCTGGCGACAGAGAATACGGATCTGGAGAAGCGGGTGGATGCGGCCAAGCGGATTCTGAAGCTGCAAGAAGAATATCGTATGGCAGAGGAAACCCGGAAGCAGCTGGCGGTAGCGCTGGAACAGGCCAAGATTCGGCAGGTGGAGGCGCAAGGGCGCATGCCAGAGGCGGAGTCGCAGGAAGCGCAGCTGGCGGTGGAGCGGAATCAGCTGCCGAGGTATGATCAGCTGGAGGAGCTGGAAGCAAGCCGTGATCTGCTTCGGAATGAATTCCGAAATCGCAAAGAGGAGAAAACCAATCTGGAAAAGGCACTCCAGGATACCGCTGCGACAATTCAGCAGAAGGAGTCTTGCCTTGCAGAAGCCGAGAAGCAGGTAACGGAGATTGCGCCGTTAACGGAGAGAAATCTTCTCCTGCAAGAGGAGAGCCAAAGATACCGGGAGCTGCAGGAAACCTGCCAGGATTATGCGAAAGCGGAGAAGGAATGGCAGGATGCGGCAGGAGAATACCGGAAGGCGAGAGATCTGGAGAAGCTGCAGAATGAGGATTATCGAAAGAAGCAGCAGGCTTTCCTCGATGACCAGGCGGGAATCCTTGCGGAGACGCTAAGAGAGAACGAGCCATGTCCGGTATGTGGATCGCTGACGCATCCGATGCCGGCGGTCAAGAC
>CAVGMK010000130.1:0-9410 GCA_963630135.1 Oscillospiraceae bacterium | reverse complement strand
CTCGTCATGCCACCACTTCCGAGGAAGCGGGGCAGATTCACTTCTTAAAGCTCAACATCCAAGCACATCCCTTCGTTATCCTCGATTAAAGGCAACTCCTCATCAGAGAGTTCCTTCTTCAGCTTGAATTTCTGCACTTTGCTCAGAGGAACGATGAATTGAAAGTTATCCGTCTGAAAATCGTTAGCTTGTATTCGCTTGTAAAGTACCGAGATAAATATCTTCCATTCTGGAAAAACGTCGTTAGATGTTTTGTCTCGCAAGTAGCTTAAGCCATCAGCTCTCCAGAAAATCAATTTGGCGGTACTGATGCTACAAATTGGATTGTTTATTATAATTTTGGGGATATCAAAGCCGCCTTCCCAGTTATAATTGAAAGCATAGATATAAAGGTCTTCTTGGTCTGTACATCCGGTTAAATAGTTTGCAACTTCCGTTTCGGAAGCATTGTAAATCAGATCCGCAATTATTTCCTTGTTCATGAAAATCTCCTTAGTTTAACTTATCAAAATGCCTTTGCCATAACGTTATCGTTGCACCAGCTGATTCGTACATTGGCAAACCACTTTGCTGAAGATGACGTAACTTTAATTGTAATGCATATACCTGTATTTGGAGTGAATGAACACTGGCGTTGACATTAATTCGATCAAGTTCCTGTTTAACGAATTTGGAATATACTGCGTGGTAACCTCGGTGACGAGATCGGGTACTGATGTCATTGCCTGGAATGCGAAGAAAAATTCCGTTAGATGAATCATCAAGATCCATTCCCATCTTCTTAATAATTGGATGACTCGCTAGTTGCCGAGGAATAATGTGATGGGCTTGATAACCAGACCATCTTTTGGAGGAATCTACTCCCATATCCTGCAATAAATTTTTCCCAAGTGTCGTTGGGTTCCCGCCGGTAACGATTCCAGCGGTTCCAGGAATCAACCGTTTTGTCCCGCCAGTTTCAAGAGCGTTAATCACAATCCGACTACCATGTGTTCGGATGTATAGTCCACTACGTCCGCTTCCCATTATTAATCACCTCCATGCATGCGAGTAATCCAGTCGGGATATTGTATGAATTCCGCAAAATGAAGGTAATTCCCGAAAACCTCGGAAGGCATCGCCCCATATACAGGAATTAGTTTGGGCTCAAGCGTTTCTAGCATGGACTCAAGACCTGCTTGAAAATGATATTTATCCTCGCGACTATTTATGCATCCATAAGTCCCGATGCAGGTAATGCTGTGCCGTGGCAATCCAAGGAATGCAATTTTCTCTGGGAAATATCGCGTGGTATAAGTTAATTCATTTCCCCATCGTGCAAAGGGGTATATATTGCATCCATTACGCTGATAGTAACTTGCAATCGCTCGACTGCGGTAAAGATTGAGTACCTGTGCCGCCAGGGGAGCATCCCTATAAAGAGAACAGTCTACCGGAAGCACATATTGAAATCTGCGTAAATCATCAATATAAGCTTCTGGTTGAATCAGAACATCTGCAAACTTTGGATCTTTTTCAAAGAAACAAATAGCATCCGATGTGGTAAGAGCCTTTTCTCTTTTGGTGAAAGGAGTAAATCCTGTTGGTATTTCAATTTGAGCGGGAGGCCGAATGATAGGAATCTCAAGAATCCCGTCAAATTGTGCATCTTGAATAAGTTCAGGATTGCAACCGTCATCCAGATTAGCTTTTCTCTTTTTAACCATTATATCTCACCTCCTAACGAGTGTAAATTCCAGGATTACGACGTAATAAAGGCCGCATCAATGCACATAACAGAACAGATGAAGAAACATCTTGAATTCTGCAATGTGACACGTCGACGCGGCCTAGTTGCAAGTAATTCTATTTATTTGTAGCAATCTCTGCTTTAGGGAGGCTTGTTCCCAATTGCAATCAGAATGTCTTGACCGTTTACAGCTGGACATTTTTGCAGAACTTTCAGTGGCTGCCGTAAAATATCTGGTGTTTTTAGTACGAAACATTTTTTGTTAATTGGACATTGCTTCGGACATTTATAAATATAAGAATTCATGTAGATTTCCTCCTCAAAAAATGTTAGCTTGTTCGCGGAAATGTAACAGATGCCTTGAAATATAAGGAAGTCTATACTCCCTTATACTAGTATCTATATGTGGATGGCTGTGAATTCTCTTTAGCTTTAATAAGACCCAAATGTATTAGACGATATCGCATTGCCTGTTTGGAAACTTGATATCTTTCCGCAATGTCTTGTATCACTTGATTCCTGATGATGTGTTCTGGAACTGGGTAATTGTATCCACTGATTCTTCTCCATGTGTATGGAACCGTTTTCCGTGGCATAAGAAATGCCGCAGCGCAAGTGTTAGCCTGATATTCAATAAAATCTAGGTCTGTTTTCAGAGGAAGTTCTCCCTTGATTGCTGCTGATGTTGTTTCGTGAATCAGTCCTCCAGGAAGTTTATTGAATGCATCTTTGTGAATTACCTGGTGAAAGACTTCGTGCATGACTGTGAAATTCTCTCGCCCACAGTTGCTGCCTTGGGCAAGGGTTTGTTCGATAACAATTTCTCCCTTGCTTAGATTTACCTTTATTGGCTTGATTCCATCATAAACGTATGGGCTCGGAGAAACCCAGATGTATCCATCCTGAAAAGCCGTAAGTCCTAGGATTTTTTGATCTGGGCGTATATATTGCCAACTGTAATCGACGCCGAGACACTTCTCGATTACGCTGTATACATCGAAAGCTTTTGGAACTAGAAGCAAAGAGGAATCAAATTTTTCTAACAAGTGTTCCGCTTCACGTTCTAATTGTTCATGAGAATATCTTTTGCAAATCATTCGCTATCCTTATTTTGCTCACTTTCCATTTTATCAATCAGGTTTTGCCAGAAGTCTTCACCCACTCCGTAGTCCCTCGCTTTTCGTAGCGCAACTCTCACTTGACTGTTTCCCATGATGTATTCAGGCAAATCCGGAGATATCGCATTTTCTTTTTCATTCCCGGCAAGATCAAACATTAAATCTCTATCTTCGTTTGAAAGTTGTAAGACATTCGCAATGGCGTATAGTTTATCTTTATTAGGGGGATACCGATGTCCTTTTTCAATATCACTCATATATGCTGGAGCAATGCTTATTTCTGCCGCAAGTCTGCGAAGCGTAATGCCTCGGGCAAGTCTCTTTTCCTTTACAAATTCACCGAATTTCATGTTAGCCTCCTCCTATAAGTTAGCGTGTTCGCTGACTGCTTACAGTTTAATCTTCTCTGACCACAATGTCAAGTGTAATTTATGACCCCGAACCCGAACCGCCTCGCGCTCCTCGAGAAGCTGATGGACGAGTTCCACGTAGACGGCGTCATCGAGATGACCCTCTCCGCCTGCCTCACGTACAACATCGAGTCCAAGACCATCGAGCGTTTCGTGACCTCGAAGGGCAAGCCGTACCTCGGCGTGGAGACCGACTACTCCCAGGCTGACGTGGCACAGCTCAACACCCGTGTCACCGCGTTCCTGGAGATGCTCTAGTCTCCCACTCATTTTCCGCCAAAAACAAGGGCCGCGCCGCCGGATTCTCCGGCGCGCGGCCCCTTTTCGTCATGCCACCACTTCCGAGGAAGCGGGGCAGATTCACTTCTTGTTATATGTAGGTTACTTCTGGGGCACCCGCTTCCCATACGGGCTAATCGCCTTAACCGGACAGACAAGCACACACAGGTGACATCCCACGCACCGCTGCGGATTCATCACCGGTTTGCCGTCTGACATATGCAGGGCTTCATGTCCTCCATCGCGACAGGAGAGGTAGCAGCGCCCGCATCCCAGGCATTTGCTTCGATTGAAGCGCGGTAGGAGCTTGCTGTTACGGTTCAGATCTTCCAGCTCCGTTACGTTCTCCATTCCAAGTCCCTGCAAATCCGACAGGCGCGTCAGCGCCTTCTCCCGCAGATACCAGGTGAGACCGTCTACCAGGTCGTCAATGATGCGTGCGCCATATTGCATGACTGCCGTGGTGACTTGAACGTGATTGGCGCCGAGTAGCAGGAATTCCGTCGCATCCTGCCAGGTCTCGATTCCGCCCATGCCGCTAATCGGAATCCCGTGAAGCTCCGGGTCGGAGGCCATTTCCCAGATGAATCGGAGTGCGATAGGTTTCACCGCACGGCCGGAATACCCGCCCACGCCGGACAGCCCCTGCACAGATGGACCGGTGGCGTAGGTGTCCAGGTTCATGCCCATAAGGCTCTTGATGGTGTTGATGGCCGCGATGCCGTTCGCACCGTTTTCTATCGCTATGCGCGCATACGGACGCATGTCCGCAACATTCGGCGTGAGCTTTACCAGCAGCGGAACGGTGCATCCCCGCCGTGCCGCCCGCGTATACTGTGCCGTGGCCTCGACGCTCTGTCCGATATCCGTGCCAAGCCCCTTCTGTTCCATGTTCGGACAGGAGAAGTTGCATTCGATGGCGTCCGCTCCCGCTTCCTGCGCGAGGTGTGCCAGCCGTTCCCATTCTTCATCATTTCGGCCCATGATGGAAGCGATAATCACTTTGGATGGGTAATCCCGTTTGAGGCGGCGGATGATATCCAGGTCCTCTTCCACGCTGTTGCCGGAAAGCTGCTCGATGTTCTTGAAACCGCTGAATCCATGTTCCGCAGGAGTTGCCGAGTAGCGCGGTGATGTCTCGTCCGAAATGAAATCGCAGATGGTTTTGAAACACACGCCTGCCCATCCCATTTCGAAGGCACGGGAGATTTTCTCATAGGTGCTCGACACGACAGAGGAGGAGAGGAGGAATGGGTTCTCCAGATGGACGCCAAGGAAGTCGCACGAAAGATCCACTGGCGTCTCCGGAAGCGCTTCCCATTTCAGGCTATCCTCATGCAGGGATGTCAATACCTGACGGATATGAATCGGATGATCCTTCCGAATGCACGCATTTTCGCATGGCGCGTTGCACTCGGCACAAGCGTAATTTCCATTCAGCTTTGCTGCCGCGCCAACCGGATTGGCGAAGTGAAGAGAACGCAGCAGTCCTGCCGGATTCTGCCTGTGCGGACAGGCTTCGGTGCAGGAGGCGTGGTCGCAGAGCAGGCAGCGGGAGACTTCTTCTAACGGAATATTTGTTTCGTATATCATGTTACCCTCCATACATAGATTAATTGCATGCCGAAATCAACTGAAATTCGGAATCCCAGGGAAGAAACCGGGAATATTAAAGGGCTGTGGAACCTCTTTCGACCACAGCCCGGATGAATTGATTTGATTCGCAATGGTAGCCAGGCTGACATTCTTTTGCCGGGATAAACCCCCGCGCCGCTATCCCACCAGCCAGAAATACCCAATCACCGCCAGACCCAGCACGATGCGGTACCAGCCGAACGGCTTGAAATTGTGCTTCCGGATGTAGGAAAGCAGGAACTTGATGATAATCAGCGACACGATGAACGCCGTAACCATGCCGACAGCCAGAATCGTATATTCTGCAGAAGTGTAGGCGAACCCGTTCTTCAGCAGCTTCAGCAGGCTGGCACCGGCCATGACCGGAATCGCCAGGATGAAGGTGAAGTTCGCCGCCGCCGGACGGGAGACCCCAATCATCAGGCCGCCCAGAATAGTGGCACCGGAACGCGACGTCCCCGGGAACACCGCCGCAATGACCTGGAACAGACCGATGATGAACGCTTCTTTGTACGAGATGTCCTGCATCGTCAGCGTCTTCGGTTTCCGGTTCGAATTGCGGTTTTCAATCAGGATAAAAGCAAGTCCCACAATGATGAGCATAGCCGATACGACCCGCCAGTTGTAGAAGTGCTCATTGAGCCAGTCGTCCAGCGCCAGCCCAATAATAGCCGCCGGCAGGCAGGCAACGATGGTCTTGAACCAGAGAGAGATGACGACGCGGTCGATGCAGAATCCCTTGACCGGATCGACGGCATGCTTGCCCTCGATGATATATCTCTTAATCGGCCAGATTTCATTCCAGTACAGAATAACGACGGCGAGGATGGCGCCGAGCTGAATAACCACCAGGAAGGTATCCCAGAACTCCGCGGATACATCCATCTTGACGAATTCTTCCAGCAGAATCATATGACCGGTGCTGCTGACCGGAAGCCATTCCGTGATGCCCTCGACAATACCGAACAATATCGCTTTGATAATTTCTAACATAGTCACCTTTGCCCCTTCAAATGAAAAAATGACGAGAACCCAAGCCCCCGTCATCCGAAAATGCGCATTTGGTGCGCCCGGCGAGATTCGAACTCGCGACCTTCACATTCGGAGTGTGCTACTCTATCCCCTGAGCTACGGGCGCAAATGCGGTTCCGAACAATGCTCTGTTCAGAACCACGTTAGTTATTCTAACAGATTTCCGCGGGAAAAACTACCCCTCAATCCCATTAATTCTGTCAAGTTCATCCGGATCCGGCAGAGACTGCATTGCCTCCAGTACGGTCTGGAAGAGATCCGTCAGCTCCCAGCCCAGCATATCGGCACCCTGCTGGATGATATCTCTGGAGCATCCGGCGGCAAAGTGCTTGTCTTTGAACTTCTTTTTGACCGACTTCACATCCATATCCTTACAGCTGTGGGATGGGCGAAGGATGATAGCGGCACCAATCAAGCCGGTCAGCTCGTCGGCTGCGAAGAGGAATTTCTCCATCTCGCAGGACGGCTCCACGTCGACGCAGATGCCATAACCGTGGCTGCAGATGGCGTGAACCATCTCCTCCGGCGCATCAATTTCCGCCAGGAGTTCCGGCGCCTTCTTGCAGTGCTCTTCCGGCCACTGGCCGAAATCCACGTCGTGAAGAAGACCGCAGATTCCCCAGAAATCCACATCCTCGCCAATCTTCTCCGCGTAATAGCGCATCACGCCTTCCACCGTTACCGCGTGGTGGCGGTGGAACGGCTCTGTGTTGTATTTCTTCAGCAGTTCCCATGCTTGCTCTCTTGTGACACTCATGTCGTACCCTCCTTGTGATTCCATTACTTTGGAAGTATTATAGCACAAGAAGGGACGGACAGGGCGTCATGATGTTATTAACTTGTGCGGAGTCGCCGGCTGTATAACTTTTTCCACTGAATAACTTCATAAACCCGCAGATTCCCTCTATTTCCCGCCAAAGAAACAGCGCGGAGACCTTCCGGCATCCGCGCTGCTTCCTGTGTAATGTATTTTGTTGAGGGTTATTACATGGTATGCCGAAGCAAATGTAATAATGATTGTGAACTTGTTATTGCAATTCCGGATGGTTACCCTTCTGAACTTCCGTGATAGCGAACCAACGAGCTTCACCCGCAGTGTTCGCGGAATCCCGGACTCTTTATCATCGAAGCTTTCCCGCCTGTTCCTGGCGGTGAGGGCCTCGCGCTACTATTAGCACAGCGCCTTTCCCAGCTCCTGGCAAGCGGCCTTCGCGTCGTCGTCCGGCTCTTCGTTGGCCTTCAAGGACACCTCCGCCTGTGAAAGCTAGGGCGCCCAGCAGATGATTGATGGCGCCTCTGACACGAGATGCCTCGCAAGCGGGCACAGCAGCAAGCAGGGGATGGCTACTTCGGAGAACGAATTCTCCCAAAGAAAAACCGTCCGCCCCGCCGGGTCGGCAGAGGCAGACGGATGTAATTTATTTTTGGCAGGTTCGAGTTAGAATTTACGAATCCCTACAGGTAATCCGCACGCAGAATCGGCACCTTAACCGGCTCGTTCGCTGCCAGGATGTCCTTCTGCTCTTCCCACTCCTCTTTGAGAATGGCGCGGAGCTGCAGGTCCGAGTAGTTGTCGCCCTGACGGCCGGCGCTCTTCATGATACCTTCCTTGCGGAATCCGATGTGGTTGTACAGATTCTCGCTGACTGCGTCGTCCAGGAAGTGGTCGATAGCCACGCGGTGAAGGTTCAGATCGAAGAAGGCGTATTCGAGGCAGGCGCGAATGGCTTCGATGCCGTAACCCTTGCCGCGGTACTTCATGTCGCCGATGTAGATAATCTTGAGATTCATTGAATTGTTGATGTCGTCGATGTCGTCGATGCCCACACGGCCAATCGGCGTGCGGTTGCCCTTGAGCATGATGGTCAGCCATCTACGGGACGGGTCGTGTGTTACCATGTGGAAGTCCCTTGTGATGGTGTCCAGATCCCGCACGTGATCCAGACAGAAATGCTCGATGACATCTTCGTTGGATTCCCACTCTGCGAAAGTATCCAGGTCTGCAAAAGACGCATTCCTCAGAATTAGATGTTCAGTTTCAACCATGGCTGTGTCTCCTTCTCTCTATCGTGTCTTTCTATACATATTGGCCCCAATCATCGGTCGTCCTTGGCTTCCTCAGGAAGCTTGTTTCCATCGGCGCGTTTCGCTTACAGAGGCACTGTCTCTGCCGGCGCGCTTCGCATCCGCGGACAGGTTGTCCCAGGTCGCATCCATTACGCAGCCGGGAGTTGTTTCCTCTTCTTTGCCAGCGCGCCGTTCGTATGACGCGCCTTGCGCCGCCGAAAAGTTTGCACCCTCGGACGCGGTAGGTGATTCGGACTTTCTTTTGGCCATACATCCAAATTATAGCAAAAAACCATATGCCATTCCACACATTTTCGCATTATTCGTGCCGGGAACTCCGCATATGTAGCCGCCGCCGGAAGAGCCGTGCTGCGCAGGCACGGAATCCCACCCCGCACATCAACCCCCCGTATAACCCATGAAAAAAACCTGTAAATTCCGCCTCGCCCAGGCTGAATTCCTTTAAACTACCACAAATATATAGTATAATGCATGAATGTATATTCACTTGTGATATGAAATTTATTTAGGAGGATGACGTGTCTAAATACATTATTCCCATATTGTGCCTGCTGGCGTGCTCGGCTTTTTTCTCGGCAACGGAGACCGCATTCACTTCGCTCAACCGGATTAAGATGAAGAATATGGCGAATGACGATGTAGCGAATGCGAAGCTGGTACTGAAGCTGGAAGGGCAGTACGACAAGCTGCTCTCTACTATTCTAATTGGAAATAATATTGCAAATATCGGCATGACGGCTATTGCGACGGTGATGTTCTCGCAGCTGCTGGGCGCCTCGCTGGGACCGACGATTTCCACGGTGGTGATGACGGCCACCGTCCTGATTTTCGGCGAGATTTCCCCGAAGAACCTGGGCAAAGAGAAGTCGGAGAGCATTGCGCTGCTGTCGGCGCCGATTATGAAGTTCCTCATCCTGCTCTTCACCCCGCTGAACCTGTTCTTCTCGGCGTGGAAGAAGCTGCTGGGGAAGATTTTCGGCATCAAGGAGACCTCGTCCTTCACCGAGGATGAGCTGATTACCATCGTGGAAGAGGCACAGATTGGCGGCAACATCGGTGAGGAACAGCGCGAGCTGATCACCAATGCCATCGAGTTCGACGACCTCGAAGCTATCGATA
>CAVGMK010000129.1:0-9429 GCA_963630135.1 Oscillospiraceae bacterium | reverse complement strand
GAACGGACGATTCCGGCCGAGGAGAATGGTATTTTTGACCGTCGGGCGGAAGTGGTTTTTGACCATGTCACCTTCGGGTACGATGAGAATGTGGTGCTGGCGGATCTGTCGTTCACCGTGGGAGCGGGGGAGCAGGTGACGCTGGTTGGCAGAACGGGAGCGGGGAAGAGTACCGTCTTCCGGCTACTGCTGGGACTGTATCGGCCGGATGAGGGGCAGATTACCATTGGCGGCGTCGATGTGTCCCGGATTACCGATGGCGAGCGCCGGCGCTGCATTGGCTGTGTGGAGCAGCATTTCGCGCGGGTTCCGGGGACGGTGCTGGATCAGATTACGCTGGGAGATCCGCAGATTACCCGCGATATGGCGGAAGAGGCGGCTCGGCTGGTTGGACTGAATTCGGTCATCGAGTCGTTCCCGGTGGGGTATGACACAATCTGCTCAGAGGGGATGTTCTCACAAGGGGAATGGCAGCTGCTGTCGATTGCGCGGGCGGCTGCAGCCAATCCGGCGGTACTGCTCCTGGACGAGATTACCGCGAATCTGGATGCGGAGACCGAGGCCCGCGTGATGGATGCGCTTCGGCGGGCATCCCAGGGGCGGACGGTGCTGTCCATCTCCCACCGCGTCTATGAGAGCCTGGGCGGGCGGACGATTGAGATTCGGCCGGCGGGGGATTCCGCGGTGTAATTCTGCGGCGTAATTCCGTGGTGTAATTGGAGGGGATACGAAATTCTTGCGTATTCTTCGAAGATGGAACACGCAACTATTGCGTGTTCTATAGAAATATAATACGCAATAATTGCGTATCACTAAAAACAAAAGCACGCAATTCTTGCGTGTTTTGCTGAATCGCTGAAGTATGACGCTACAGCCTATTCCACCAATTCCGTGACCTCGCACCGAAGGGTGCGGGCAAGCTGCAAGACAATATCGAACCGGGCCTTACTGAGTTCTTTGCTTTTTCTCTCGTAGGCCCGGATAGTGTTGAGGGATACGCCGGAATCCTTAGCAAGCATTTCCTGCGTGAGCCCGCAATGCTTCCGGGTGATTTTGAGCCGGCTATCCTGGCTTAAGAAATGGGAATCGAGGACATCGAGACCCTTCTGAATATCGGCTTCGTGGAGCGTTCCATAGAGCCCAAGCAGTTCGTCATAGGGTATGCATTCCAGAATGCTCTTGAAGGTCCGGCAGGAATACCATTGGTACTGCGCCAGAACCCAGCCCACCCAGTACACATCGCTTCGGTCATAGCTTTCAATCCAGTCCACATCCGGAGATTCCCCCGAGGTTCTTTCCATGACCTCCAGATACAACTCTAAGCCGCTTCGGCCGGCGATGTACTTGGGATTCCCATCTTCGAATTGCTCGGCAATGCCGGATTGAATGAACCGCTCCAGAAATTCTGCGCCATCCATACCGAATTCCAACACGGCATCATGGAGCATATTACCAATGGCTCTGGATGATTTACTCAGATATAATGGATTGTAGGCGCGGGTCGTCATTGTTCATATCCTCCCTTATGATATCCAGTACAAATATATCGTCTATGAGTTGCTGCATGTTCTTCTTGCCGCTCTTATAAGCGGTTCGTGCGGCCATGTCCCGTTCTGTTCGCTTGAAGTAATATTCTCGGTAGTCGGAAACTTCCGCTTCAATGAATTTGATTTTGGCAAAGGAACGAGGGGAGAGGAGCACAACCTGCTCTCCCAGGGTACCCAGCTGCATCGCACGGTTCAGGTCGCGCAGTGAAATCGTGTTATTCACGAAGTCTTCCGCGAAAGAGAAGTAGGAATCGTCGGCGCGGTAGCCAATCATCACGTCCACATCGGTGGTGTCCGGTGTGAAATGTGTGAGGATGTAATCCCTCGCACTATTACCAACGGGCGAAGAGATGTCAAATTTCCGGTGGGCGAGCAGAATGGCAAGCCAGTTGAGAATGTTGAATTCGCCTCGAGTCAGGTACATCACATTCAGGTCGTCAATGGAAAGGATATATTTATTGGCAAAGCCGTCGTTCTTCAGAGGACAGGCCCATTCTTTGGCGAGCTCGAGGCTCTCCGTGCAGTAGAAGCCCTGGCCATAGTCATTGTAAGGTTTGCCGATGCCGAACTGCGGCGTCTCCACGATTTGCTGGGAACCGTGGTAGATGATAAGCTCTTGTTTCATGATGTGACCTCCGGTTGTAGTCGGGAAAGTAGCTTGGAAGTAATACCACGGTATTGGCTTATCGGATAGCCTCGAATATAATAAAGTAATACTGTGGTATTAGTTCTACGATGATTGTAATACCGTGGTATTAGTTTGTCAATCGATTGAAGTGAATCGCTGGCCAGACGTTGCTGGGAGTGCCATTAGAATAAGTGTGCAACCGGATAACTCGTGCCGCACTTTGCCGAACCCACGCTAATCTGGGAAGCGAAGTAGCGCAAGCACTGCTTTCTTGCTATAATCTCCTTGGTGCTGATAGAGTATAGGCACGGAGGTACGAAACACATGAATTTTGGAAATCAACCGATGAACAACATCACCGAGAAAATCATCCGGGACGGCAGCGAGACCCGAAGATCCCGCTTCAACATGATTACGACGATAATCGGCGCAGCCCTGCTCCTCCTGGGCATCCTGCTCTTAGCCATCAAAGCCATGTCCGTCGAATACGTAGACGCCGAAGGCTATTTGCACGAGAACTTCTTCCTACTGCCGTGCGGCTTCCTCTGTCTATTCAGCGGCCTCATCGCTTTCCTGGCGGTGGGCGTGAAGACCATCATCTGCAAGGTGCGGGAGGCGCTTCGTGGCAGGAAACAAAAGTAAATATCATCTCCTCGGACGCGCCCGAGGGAGAGAGTGCCGGGGCCGGGAGGCCCCGGCTTTTTGCATCATCTTATTCGGAATAATATCGCTACGTACCGCGTAATCTTAATTTAAACATAGAAAAACAATCGCCCCTATTGCATTCTCCTGCACAATATTGTACATTGAATTTAATACAGAACCGTCTCTATATAACATGCTAGAATCAGTTACTATTCTGATTCCGGCTGGAAAGGCAGGGGAATTATGAAAAGGAAAGTGCAAGCAATCGCGGCTTCTGTGGCGCTCGCCTTGGTGATGACCGCCGCAGGGGGCTTCGCTCTGGATGGAAGTACGGTCTACGGCGCTTCCGTCAAGAAGCCGTCGAAGGTCACCATCTCGTCCGCAAAGAAGACGTCCGCCACGAAGGTGAAGGTCACCTGGAAGAAGCTGAAGAAGTCGCCTTCCGGGTATGCCATCTACCAGAAGAAGGGTAACGGCAGCTGGAAACTGGTGAAGAGGGTCTCGAAGAAGACCACCTCCGCGACCGTGACCGCGATGGAATACCAGAAGAACCAGTTCAAGGTACGGGCTTACAACACGTACAAGGTGAAGAAGTATTACAACAAGAAGACGAAGAAGTACATCTCGAAGAAGGCTTACTACAAGCTCAGCAAGAAATACCGCACCACCAAGAAGGTCACCGCTTACAAATACGGCTCCTACAGCAGCACGAAGACCGTGGCAGCGACCGGCAAGTCCATCGCGCCGAGCGTGACGATGGAGGATCGGACCAGCGATATTTACAATCCGGTGTATGTATACCTTCAGATTACCAAATTCTATCCAGGCAAATACACCAAGAACGCGCGCTATATCGTGGAGAAATCGGTAAATGGTGGCGAGTATGAAATCATGCCGATAGAGGAAGTCTCTTATACAGACTACAAAGATGGCATTGACTATGTGGAAGATCAGGAACCGGATCCGACCGCAACCCTCAGCTACCGGATTCACGCGGAAGCGGAGAGCCTGGTGGATGGGAAGACGCTGAAGAGCGATTACCAGTACATCACCTTCGAGAACGGTAACTTCCTGACCGTAGCAACTACTTATAAGTCCACGCAATACAAATATTGTGCTGTCTGCCTGGAGGATGTGTCCGCGTATGATATGGAAGATAAAGACTTCTGGACATTCTGGAGCAATCATCATGAGAAGGCTGCCTATTGCCATTCCTGTCTGCCAAGCGGAAATGCGGCGGACATCACCCAGGAAATGCGCGACAATAATGTAGTCAGCCATGATTTTACTGCTGTATTCGAGCATATCAAGAAGGAACATTGCAACGGAGATGATTCTCTTGCGGCGGAGGATATGAAGCGGCTTGTCCATATGCCGATTGAACCGGAAGGAGAAATAACCGAAACCAACGTGAGACATAGCATCTTCTGGAAGGAAGTGACCGACGAGGCCGAGAAGTCAGCTATCCTGGAGAAACATGGTTATGCATCCGCAAGCAAGGTCTATGTGGATTCCGCAGACAATAGCGAGGATCACTGCGACCAGCTCGTCATCCTTCTAGGTGCCGTCGACGAGGCGGATGTCGATGATGGCGATGACGAAGAATAGTAAATATCATCCCTTCGGACGTGTCTGGGGGAGAAGCAATCGAATAATTTGCAGTGAAATAATGGATGGCCTATTTGCGTAGGTCATCCATCATTTCGTTGATATTGGAATATCCCTTCGCAATGGATCCATGAGAGGAAATGTCCGATTCTTCCAACGCTCTCAAAGTATCTGTATTTGGAACCTTTGGATAGATTTTTGCCATCAGGATTTCGATGCTGTACAAGATATTTTCATAAGGGATGCTTGCAGCATAGGGATATTTTTTCCGATAAGCGTTCCAACGGCTAGAAAGATTTGCATCTTCGCAAATCTTTCCGAAAATAACGTATCTATCACCCTTTAGATTCTCAGTTCCTCGTTTCCTACAGGTGGCTACGAACGCCTTTCTTAGATTTTCCTGGTCCATTTCATTTCCGTAAATCGACAAGAGGATATGTATATCATAGAAGTCCCGCATCCTCGTGTTAAGGACACCTCGGCTGAGGATGGTCTGTAATTTCTCTGCCAAGATTGTTTCCAGATTATAGGCCCAAAGTTCAATGAATCGATTTTCGAGTAAGAGATTATACTTATATTCAATCGCATGTGGAGTGATGACGTCGCCGGTAGAAATATCTATCTTCATTGGCGTAATCATTTTCCCCATATAGGCATTCATGTTAAAGCGAATCCCAGGATACTCCATTTCATCCATAATACGGGTTATATTTGTGATTTCGAATGTAACATTATCATTAAGGTTAATGCCACAGATTTCAAGAATCATATCCTGAGCAGACTCCTCTGAAATGTTCCGATTCTTGATTGTGGTGTCAATATCCATCGTTGAACGAAGTGCGACGCCAACCATGGCGGTAACAAGCACCCCGCCTTTTAAGATGAAATTGTCTCTGTAATTAGAAGCTGCGATTCGATCCAGAAAACGTTCCATCATATAGATGCGCATGAGTGTGCGCGGATCCGCATTTTCCCGTTTCGCAATATTCCTAATTCGGCCCTTCACTTGCTCTGGCGTCATCCCCATTACAACAACACCTCCATATATCTTCTCAGAATATTCTGCACCCGGAACATTGCCGCATATTCCATCAATACGTTCAAATTCTTGTCTTTGCGGGCGATGTATGCCTTGAGCACCGAATTGAATTCCTGAATTTCAATTGAATTTCTACTTCGCACAAGATCACATACCGTTCGTTCCAGATTGTAGATGGGAATCGGATTACCACTGTAATCGGTCACCATTGTCTTGCCGACCTCCAGCAGATCTTTCTTAATTGTATAGATCTTGCAACTGCCATCTGCAGTCAGTCGATGTGCATTATATCCGCTGTAGATAGTCAGCGTATGCTTAATCGGCTCCCGGTCCGTCAGGCCATGATAATAGAATGCTTCATCGTGCGAAAATACGGCGTTCGGACATCTACGATGAAGGAGATACAGTTCGTCCACCCATTGATCTGGTGCTGTATAGACGCCATGGCTGACCTGTTCCAAATGATTGTCACAGATGTACTTGTAGAATTTGAATTTCGAAATACCATGTTCACGGGCAATCTCCGGCGTAATATATTCGAATTTCTCGAAAATGGAATCGCTCATGCTATCACCAACCTTTCGTGCGTATATCATAATTGAAATAAGCACGAAAGTCAATCAATTGATATATGTAAATGTGATAAGCCCGCCACCCAACATCCACCTTGCACCCCGCGGCGAATTCTGCTAGAATAGGCGAGTAGCGTGTGGCATTTCTGCGTAAAACCGGTTGCAGGAAACCACACGCTTATTTATTTGTGTAACTATTTGTACGTAATTACGTGACAAAAGAAGGACCGATAGAGAGAATCCGGCCAGCGCTATAGCCACAGCATCCGCGCCACACCCCTAGCGCCACAGAACAGAATACCCAAATCGAGTTGCAGCAATGCGTAAGTCCGGATTTGACGGGCCTGCGCATTTTCTTTATCGTCCTTGGAGAAAGGACGAAACAAACCAATGGAACCAACCAATCAGTACCTGGGGACAGAACCCGTCGGCAGACTCATGCGGAAGTATTCCGTCCCTTGCATCATCTCGCTTCTCGTGGGCGCACTCTACAACATCGTTGACCAGATCTTCATCGCCAACGCCAGCTACCTCGGCTCCTACGGCAACGCCGCGAACACCGTTGTCTTCCCACTCACTGTAGTGGCGCTCGCCATCGCCGTCCTCATCGGCGACAGCTGCTGTGCCTTCGTCAGCATTGCGCTGGGAAGAGGCGCGGCAGAAGACGCTAACCGCTCGGTGGGCAATGCCATTGTCCTGTGCATCATCAGCAGCCTGGCACTCACCGCGGCGTATCTTATCTTCCGCGACCCGCTCCTCCGCTTCTTCGGCGGGGATGTCAATCCGGAGACACTTGCTTACAGCCAGGAATATTTCTTCTATATCACGCTGGGCATCCCATTCTACATGTTCGGCCAGGCCATGAACCCCATCATCCGGAGCGACGGCAGCCCACGGTTCGCTATGGCGGCGACGGTGTCCGGCGCGGTGACCAACCTAATTCTCGACCCCATTTTCATCTACCTCTTCCGGTGGGGCATGATGGGGGCCGCAGTGGCGACGGTAATTGGGCAGGTGCTGACGGCGGCGTTGTCCGTGTGGTATCTCTGCCGAGCCCGAATCATCCTTCTTCAGCGCAGCAGTTTCCGACCGAATCCGCGACTCATTCGGCGGGTGCTTCCGCTGGGCATCACCAGCTTCCTGTCTCAGATCTCGATGGTCATCTCCATGGCAGCTGTCCAGAACATGTGCATGAAATATGGTGCGCTCGACCCCGTCTTCGGGCAGGCGGAGCTGGCGCAGATTCCGCTGGCGGTGCTGGGCATCGTCATGAAATTCTTCCAGATTGCGATATCCATCGCCATCGGCATGGCGGCCGGCTGCATCCCGATTGCGGGATACAACATCGGGGCTGGGATGCGGGATCGGGCGAGAGCGCTTTTCACCCGCCTGCTCATGGGCGAACTTGCCGTTGGCCTGGTGGCGCTCCTCATCGTCGAACTGTTTCCACTCCAGATCTCCATGCTGTTCGGCGCGGCCAACGAGAGCGCGTATTATGCGGATTTCACGGTACGGTGCTTCCGCATCTACCTGTGCCTGATGCCCCTCGCAACGCTGAACAAAGGAACCTTCATCTACCTCCAGGCGCTGGGCAAAGCCGCGGCCTCGACCATCGTCTCCTTGGCGCGGGAAATCATCTTCGGCGTCTTCCTGCCCATCCTGCTGCCAATGGCCCTCGGCCTTGACGGCATCCTATGGTCGTTCCCGGCGGCGGATTTCCTGACGTTCTTCATCGCCGCGTATTTCATTCGCCGGACGTACCGGGAACTGTCGGGGGAGAGGGTAGCAAGCTAGCTCCATTGTAAGGTGAAACAATCGAATCATTTCGCGTCGAAAGAAAGGATGGCCTATTTGCGTAGGTCATCCTTTCTTTCGGTGATGCCGGAATTATCCGTTGCAATATGTCATCACTCGCATCCTTTATCCTCGGCCAAAAACAGAATCCGCGCCCGCTGCCACCTCCGACCGAACGAGCGCAATGAGTAAGCCCCATTATACAATAAAATAATCATGCCCGGTATGCGGCAAGAACCGATTCGTGATATCTTTCGTCCGCAGCTTCATATATCCTGTAGTCGTTCCGTCGCTACAGCCGTAGTATTCCTCCCGAAGGACATCCGGGTCGAAGACGATATGGACATCCTTCGCGGAATCCAGCAGGGCGCTGAACACCGTTGCCGCACCAATCTTCGTCCCGAGGATGGCATGCATGTCTTCCTCGGGCGCGAAGGACACGCGGGACAGGCCGAGTGCTGTGGAGAATGCCTTAGTATTGAAACGTTTCTTCCCGGCGGTGATGTACAGGTAGTAATCCTGCTTGTGGCGAGAGCAGAGGAAGAGCGTCTTCACCATCTTCATATTTAGCACTTCATTGACGGCAACGCAGTCCTCCATGGTAATCACTTCATCTGTCTCCACCCGCTGATAGGGGATATGGAGTTCGTTCAGCGTCTTATAGACCAGGAATTGTAGCTCATTCCCGTAGTTCTGTGGGGAATCCGTTCGTGGTTCGCTTACATGAATCATCGTATTTATTTCCTTTCATTTCTTGATTATCTCTTGGCCTAACCTTCTACGGATTCCATCTGTGATATCCGCGAAAGCACCTTGACCGATGTCCATCCCTGCTCCATCGGAAAATTCGGTCTTGGCCAATCTTTTTTTAATCCTACCACATATGTTAGAATCAATGTAACGAATGTAAATGATACAATACATCGAAATATGGAATGAAAAGAGCCCACCTATGGAACACCAGCCGGAACCAGCAAATATCCGGAATCAACTAATATAACGCGGCAAACACGGAACACGAGAACAGACTCTAGGATACATGACAAGATGGCGACTCCTAGACATAGACGCGAAAACAGAGAAAAGAAAGGACCCCCCATGGACGGAAACATTCAGAAATACCAGGCATTCATCCAGACCGTCGAATACGGCAGCTTCACCAGAGCCGCAGAAGCCCTGGGCTACACCCAATCCTCAATCAGCAAGATGATTGCCGACCTCGAACAGGAATGGCACGTGAACCTCCTCGAAAGAAGCCGCGCCGGCGTCCAGCTCACCGCCGACGGCATGGCGATGCTCCCATATGCCGAGGCTCTGGTCGCCGATTACCACCGCCTCCAGGATGAGGTCGCCGCTCTGAACGGCCTCCGGGAGGGCGTCATCCGCATCGGCACCTTCTCCAGCGTGGCCACCCACTGGATTCCGCGCATCATCCAGCCCTTCCAGCGGGACTACCCCGGCATTCAATACGAGCTCCTCATGGGCGACTACACCGAGATTGAGAACTGGCTCGCGGCGGGACGAATCGAATGCGGCTTCCTCCGCCTCCCAACCCGTCAGGAATTCGATACCATCTTCCTCGAGCAGGACGAACTC
>CAVGMK010000128.1:0-9638 GCA_963630135.1 Oscillospiraceae bacterium | reverse complement strand
GCCCGAAAAGCTTGATGAACGAGCTGAGCACCGCCGGCCCCGCGGACTTCTTCGCTTTATCCCATTGGAACGACGCGCCCATCACGATGATGCCGAGCGGCGTCGCGCAGCGCCCGAGGTAGTCAATGGTCGTCTCCATCAGCTCCGGGAACGGCAGCTCCGCCAGCGACCAGGCGAAGCCCAGCCCAATCGAGAGAATAATCGGGTTCGTGAGGATGCCGTACATCGACTCGCGAAGGAGCTTCGTGGTTATCTTCCCGCGACTCGGGTGGTACAGCTCGAGGATGAACACGGCGGCGATGTTGTAGATCGGCACCGCGCCGATGACCATCAGCGGCGCCATGCCCACGTTGTCGTACAGGTTCTGTACCACCGCGATGCCGAGAATCGTCGCGCTGCTGCGGTACGACGTCTGGATGAATTCCCCCTGGATGCTGCGGTCCTTCAGCAGATAGGAAATCCCGGTGCAGATGAGGATGCTCGCAATCGTGGCCAGCGCGCAGTACACCACATATTTCGTGTTCCACTCCTGCCGGTAATCCGTCTGGCACATGTCGTGGAACAGCAGCGCCGGCAGGCACACGCGGAACACCAGCCGGTTCACTTTCGTGATGAAATCATCGTCCATCATATTCCAGTTCCGCAGCACCATCCCAATCACAATCAGGAAGAAGATGGGCAGCGTCGCGTTGAGGCAGAAAATCAAATTATCTAACATAGAAGTCCCCTTGAACTATTTTTCTCTATCTTCATACGAGCTACGAGCGGCAGGTAGCCGTATCCACCAGTTTTCCCCGGATGGAGTCGGAATTGTAGGCGGGAGAAATTTGCTTTTGGCCGATTCCGGTAAAAACAAATTTATTTCCCCTCCAGTCTCCGACGATATTCAATATACGTCTCGCCCACGTTGTCGGCCTCCCATTCCAGGCTGACTTTGTAGCCTATCGGGCTAAAAACGACCTCGCAGAAGAGTTCCATGCCGGCGCCCACGATGGAGCTGCAGACCACCTGAATCGGCGTCCAGCCAAAGAAATGGTAGGAGACGACCACGGCGAAAATCATGTTGTCGACGAACTGCGCGATGGCGGTGGAGACGTAGGAGCGGACGGCGAAGTCGCGGAAGCTGGTGTTCCGGAGGCGGCGGCCCAGCAGGGAGTTGATCTTCGCGTTGAGAATCGATGAGACGAACATCGCGAGGCTGCTGCCGAAGACCACGTACCAGCTGCCGCCGAATGTGGCGTTGAGCGCGTTGTTCACGTCCAGGCTGCCGGTGGAGTAGTACTCGCCCCACATGCCCGGCGTGAAGGAGAGCAGCTTGAAGACCAGGCAGGCCAGGAGGTTGATGGTCATGGCCAGGATGGAAATCTTGGCGGCAGCTCGGCCGCCGAAGCGCTTGCACAGCGTGTCCATACAGAGGAAGGACACCCAGCTCAGGGTGAACCCGCAGTCGAGCGCGAGGTAGTCGTTGGTGAAGAGCTCCTTGTTCGCCAGCAGGTTCATCATGATGACGCTGACGACGAAGAGAGACACGACGAGACTGGGAACGCTTCGAAGGAGGACACGGTAGTCCTCGCGTTCCCGCTGAATCCAGTTTTTCATTATTCTTTTCTCCTTTGGTTTTAATATTTTACAAGCAGGATATCGGACCCGAACTGCTTGGATTAGGGTTTTGCCGGTGCGTTGCCGTGCTTCGACATTGCCTACGCCGATCATAGCGTTTCTCGGCGGCATGGCGTTCCGCACGCTGTTATTGAAGTGCTGCCCGCCGCACCGCGATTTGCATCGCCTTCACGTGATGCCTCACCGGTCACAACCTCATCCATTCTAATCCCTCTGCACTTCAATTGCAAGAAACCCGGGATTGTTCTATAATTTGTGGAGAGTAAAGACAAGCAAAGAAACCCGCGCTGTCTGCCGGGCTTCGGAAAGGACAATTATGAAACTGTTTGTGTATAGCCTTCGGGAATTTGACGAACTGCAGTACTTCAAGAAATTCGCAGAGAAATATAACGTGGAATGGGATTACACCACGGAGGCACCGTCTCCGGAGAACTGCCATCTGGCGAAAGGATACGATGCCATCTCCATCCTCACCACGCCGACTCCGGCGGAAATGGTGGATGCCATGAAGGAGAACGGCGTCAAGGTCATCGCCACACGTACCATTGGCTACGACCATATCGACGTGAAGCACGCGCTGGAGGTGGGAATGGGCATCACGAACGTGTCGTACAGCCCGGCGTCCGTTGCGGATTACACCATCATGATGATGCTGATTGCCTGCCGCCAGATTCCGTTCATCGTGGAGACGGCCAAGGTCAAGGATTACAGCCTCAAAGGCAAGCTCGGTAAGGAGCTGTCCCGCGCCACCGTCGGCGTAATCGGTACCGGAAGAATTGGCCGTACCGTCATCGAACACCTGTCCGGCTTCGGCTGCAGGATTCTGGCGAACGACATCTATCCGAACGAATCCGTCAAGGCGTACGCGGAGTACGTGGATCTCGACACCCTGTACCGGGAGTGCGACATCATCACGCTGCACGCGCCGGCGCTGGAGGACAACTACCACATGGTGGATGGTGAATCCATGGCGAAGATGAAAGACGGCGTCATCATCGTGAACTGCGCAAGAGGCCAGCTCATCGACACCAAGGCGCTGGTGGAGAACCTCCGGAACGGCAAGATTGGCTTCGCTGCCCTGGATCTGGTCGAAGACGTGGAGGACATCTACTACAAAGACCTGCGCGGCGAATTCATGTACCACCCGCAGCTCGATATCCTGAGCGGCTTCCACAACGTCTTCATCACCCCGCACACCGCGTTCTACACGGAGCAGGCGGTATCCGACATGGTGGAGAACGCCATCGTGGGCGCGGAAGCCTACCTCAAGGGCGAGGACCATCCGTACATCGTGAAGAAGTATTAGGCGTCGCCCTACCGCCGCCGCTTCGATTCGTGCCACATGTCGATGACGAATGCAATCGCAATGCCGGCATAGAGGATGTATCTCACGTATGATCCGTCATCACTGCCGGACTTCGCCGCAAAAACGAACATCGGCACAGCGGCAACGATAGCGGCCATCAGTACAACTTTGATTGTGTGGGTAAAAATATTCTTCATATAGACTACACTTCCTTTCATCAATTGAAAGTGACCTTCGCGGAGACTTCCGGCACCCCTATTATTGATGCGGGCTCCGTCGCTGGCCGCCCGAAGACGAGCAACATGCATGGCCTCGAACAGGAATATACCGGGCTGACGCAATCCGAATGCGGAAGCCTGTGGCCAGGGAAAATCACTTCTAATTCAATAATATAAGCGCCCCCAGAATAAGTCAACCGCAAGCGCGGCAAAACACGGCGGGTGCATCTCCGCCGAGAAGTCATCGAGGCAGTGCGAAGATTGTGATTCCGAAAAGCCGGAAGGCGGGCGATAACCCAGGCGGATCCCCCGCCGCGAAATCTGCATCACGAGCAAGAATGCTTCCTCGAAGAAAGAGGGCATAATAAAATAGGCATAATAAAATAGGCATAATAAAACAGGAGCGACATCATGGCATCGCTCCTGTTTCTTATATGGTTATTTTTTGTAGAGGTCATTTGTTTACAATCCGATAGTAACATATACCGATTGTTTTGTAAAATTAATCGTTATAAATTAAACGATTAAAAACATTTAATATTCAGGTTCCGCAAACATCTCTGGAAAGCGTATCACAAATCCCATGAAACCCAATAAAAACAAGGTATTGAATTAAATACAAGATTCTGTTATTATAATTTTTGAAGTGTGCAAGGAGATTGTTTATGGAAATTCGTAATATTGTTACATTCATCAAAGCAAGCGAGATGCAGAGCTTTACCAAGACTGCCGCACAGCTGGGGTATTCCCAGGCTGCTGTTACCGTGCAGATTAAACAGCTGGAAGACGAGTTGGGAACGCAGCTCTTCGACCGTATCGGCCGCAGTGTCCGCCTGACCTATGCGGGCGAGAAATTCATGCCGTACGCGCTGAATCTGATGAAGTCCGTCGAGGAAGCTTCTACCTTCATGAGAGACGATAGTGAACCGTCGGGCGTGCTGCGCCTGGGCGCAAGTTCTTCTTTCTCCGCGGGAATTCTTCCGAGAGTGCTTCCGGGTTTCCACAAGCGTTACCCGAAGGTCCACGTGATTGTGAAGACCACGGATATTCTTACTTCCACCTACGAGCTGCTGAGACAGAATGAGCTGGACTTCACCTTCACGATGGAGCGCAAGGCGATTCCGCAGGAATTCGTCAGTGTGGCCGAGCGGAAAGAAGAAGTGGTCTTCGTCACCTATCCGGACAGTCCGCTGGCAAAGTCCAAGAAGGTGCCGCTGGAGCGCATTCTCAAGGAAGATTTCATCTCTTCCGACAGAGAAGTGAGCTACGGACATCTCCTGGAGGAACTGCTGGTGGAGAAAGGCATCGATTTCAATCCATCCATCGAGATTGGATCCACGTCCGCCATTATTCATATGCTCTCTCAGGGCAACGGCGTATCCTTCCTGCCGCGGTTCCTGGCGGATGATCCGCTGAACAAAGGGATGCTGGCCGTCATCGACACCGAGCCGCTGGATTTGCAGCTGTGGACGCAGATGATTCGCCTCCGCAATAAGTGGCTCAACCCGGTGATGAAGGTGTTCATCGACTACATGGAGGAGAACCTGAAGAAGCTGTAGGTGGCGGTACAGGCAGATTTGAAAGAAATAGCGTAAATCTAGGGAGAAGGCGTTCGAGCCTTCTCCTTTGTCATCTCATGGAGAGAAAATCCCTTATCTCTCCTGCAGTGTTGCATACGAAGCCTTTCCTTATCGAATGCAATATTGCGTGTAATATATGACATATAATAAGACCCCGCACCATGAATCTACGGTGCGGGGTCTTGATTTCGTACGGAATATGGTCCGGCTGAAAATAATTATTCAGCGATAACGATACCGGTGCAAGCCTTGCCTGTGCAAGCAGCATTGCCTTCGTCGGTGTCCAGGTGAACAACGGAAGTGTCTCCGCCGATACGAACGACAACGTCGCCAAATGTCAGTGCTCTCTTCTGGTCGGTGTCGATCTTCAGCTCAACAATCTGGTTCTGCTCTACGCCCAGTGCCTTCGCGTCAGCCTCGTTGAGGTGTACGTGTCTCTGTGCGATGATGCAGCCGCTCTCGGTCTCAACGGAGTTGCCGTTCTCAGCGGTGATCTTGATTCCCGGTGTGCCAGCGAGGTCTCCGGACAGTCTGATCGGAGCAGCAACGCCCAGGGAACGAGCGTCTGTAGCGGACAGCTCAACCTGTGTGCCTTTTCTAGCCGGTCCAAGGATAGCAACTCTCTCCATGGTCTTCTTCGGACCAGTCAGAGCAACTCTCTCCTCAGCAACGAAACCACCAGCGATTTCCTTCTTCACCTTCAGCTCATAGCCAGCGCCGAACAGCTTCTCGATGTCTTCCTGAGACAGGTGTACGTGGCGCGCACTAACTTCAACATTTACCTCTAATGTAGCCATTGGGATAACCCTCCTTTATCTTAACAAAAAATAAATCAGTTTAATTATAAGCGCCTCCCCCGAATTTGTCTAGTTTGTTAGACAGACTTAACCGGAACTTTTTGAGAGCCGATGAGGTTGCCTGGCCGGAAGTGTCTTGCGGGTAAAAATATATTTTTACCCGCAGAGACGTCCGGGTCGGCGAAAAATCCCGAAATACCTTGACTTTGAACGGGGCGGAGAATATAATTTATAGGCTTGCAAATGCACGAGGTGTATTTGTGTGCCCAAATGGAGCAGGCCTTGGGCCGGTAACTCCGACACTAATAATTTATTTTTTAGTATGTCGAAACAGATCGCGGATCCGAGTAGACAGTGCCGAAACCGATTGCTTGCAATCTGAGTAGGTAGAAAGGAAGTACAATGAAGTCTTACATTGCAAAGCCTGCAGAGGTTGAACGTAAGTGGTACGTCATCGATGCAGAGGACAAGACTCTCGGAAAGATTGCCGTTGAAGCAGCTTCCATTCTGAGAGGAAAGAAGAAGCCGATTTACACACCGCACGTGGATACCGGTGACTATGTCATCATCATCAACGCCGAGAAGGTTGCTGTAACCGGTAAGAAGGAAGATCAGAAGATCTACAAGCACCACAGCGGTTATCCGGGTGGCTTGAAGGAAGTTCCGCTGAAGGAAGTTCGCGCAAGCAAGCCGGAAGAGATCATCCGTCACGCCGTTAAGGGCATGATGCCGAAGGGCAAGCTGGGCAGACAGATGTTCAAGAAGTTAAAGGTATATGCTGGTCCTGAGCATCCACATGCTGCTCAGTGCCCGGAAGAGTGGACATTCTAGGAAGGGAGGAATAGAAGATGGCTAAAACACAGTATCAGGCAACAGGCAGAAGAAAATCTTCGGTTGCAAGAGTCAGATTACTCCCTGGAACCGGAAAGATCACAATCAATAAGAAGGATCTCGAGGATTACTTCGGAATGGATATTCTGAAGAACGAAGTAAAGAGACCGTTCGACGTTACAGGCACCGCCGGCAAGTATGATGTTATCGCTACCGTAGAAGGCGGCGGCACCACCGGTCAGGCTGGCGCACTGAGACACGGAATTTCCAGAGCTCTCTGTGTCGCTGATGAAGAAGCATATAGAGCATCCCTTAAGGCTGCCGGCTTCCTCACAAGAGACCCGAGAATGAAGGAAAGAAAGAAATACGGACTCAAGAAGGCCAGAAGAGCGAGCCAGTTCTCGAAGCGTTAATCGCGGACCGAACTCTTTGCTTTGCGAATCGCGAAGTCTTGGACCCCTGCGTATGCAGGGGTTTTTTCTTTGCGGTTTCGGAATCTCCATTCAAGGTCCATCGGATGGACTGGGTTGCGGACCCGCTTGTTTCCTTAGACCCCTGCGTATGCAGGGGTTTTTTCTTTTGCACGAAAAACGGATGCATTGTGATGCATCGTGTTGTGCTGACGACATTTATCAGCGGAAGATTCGCATTATTGCAGGCGTATATCTGTCCGCTTCACAATAGAGAATCTTGACGTCTTGCGCCAGAGATGTATAATATAAATAAGTTTATCATAAATTAGTTTATCATAAATGGAGGGCGCACATATGCAGTTCATTGGTAGAGTAAGCGAACTGAGTACACTGAATGCGGAATATAACCGTGACAGCAGCTTTGTGGTCATCTATGGCCGTCGCCGGGTTGGAAAGACAACATTAATTAAAGAGTTCATAAAGAAGAAGACGGCTTTCTATTTTCTTGCCACAGAAGAATTAGAAAGCCAGGGCATGAAACGGCTGGCGGGAGTTGTGGCTCGTACAACGAAGAATACGTTACTGAAGAAAGCGGTATTTACAGACTGGCTGGATCTGTTCCAGGTGATTGCCGACTATAGGCCGGGGGAAAAGAAGGTGCTTGTGATTGACGAGTTCCCTTACCTTGTAAAGACGAATTCGGCATTCCCTTCTATCCTGCAAAATGCCTGGGATGAAATATTGAAGGACAGCAATGTGATGCTGATACTGTCCGGGTCCCTGATTGGCATGATGCAGAAACACGCACTGTCTTATGACAGTCCGCTGTACGGCCGCAGAACTTCACAAATACGTCTGGCACCACTGTCGTTTACGGATGTATATGCGGCTCAGAGGATGCCCTTTGACCAAGCGGTAGAACAGTATGCTGTGACCGGTGGCGTTCCGAAATACTTGGAGTTCATTGAGGGTGGGCGGCCGGTGGAAGAACAGCTCAAGTACACTGTTCTGTCCCCGAACGGCTTCTTATATGAAGAACCTAATTTCCTGCTGAAAAGCGAGTCGACGACAGCCGTGAACTACTTCTCCATCATCAAGGCGATTGCGGATGGCAGCCACAAGCTTGGCAAAATTGCCAGCGTACTTGGACAGGAAACCTCCTCGCTGACGCCTTATCTGTCTACCCTCTCGAATCTGGGCTTCATAGAGAAGCGGACGCCGATTACAGAAAAGAATCCGGGGAAATCGCGTAAGGGCCTGTATTTCATTGCGGATAATTTCATCCGCTTCTGGTTCCGCTATGTATATCCCTATAAAGGCGAGCTGGAATTGGATAATATGCAAATTGTTCTGGACGAGATGAACAAGGATTTCCGGGAGAAATTTGTCGCATTTGCTTATGAGGACATCTGTAAGGACATCTTTGCAGTGTTGTGCAGGAAAGGTTCAATCCCATTCGTGCCATCTCGTATCGGCTCTTATTGGTTGAATGATTATGATGGAGATACAGAAATTGATGTAATGTCCGTAGACAATCAGAACAAGCGAGTGTTTGCCGGAGAATGTAAGTACCATGCGAAACCGGTGGATGCGCCGGTGTACTTCGCGTTGAAAGGGAAAGTGGAGAACGCCGCGGAAATCCGCAAGGCCTTTCCGGGTTATGAAGTTGTCTATGGCATATTCAGCAAGAGCGGTTTTACGCAGCGCATGCTGGATATTGCAAAAGAAAATTCACCGATACTTCTAATCAACGAGGATTGCTTGGTGTAATTATCCCTTTACTGAAGATGCTTGAGAACGGGGCCTTCATGGATGGACTCCTGAAATTGGCATCCGAACATGACGGCTGAATTAAGCATAGTACGCGAATTTCACTTGGAAGTTGGCGGCATTTTGCAGAACCTTTCAAGTGAGCGTTTGAGAAATGTAGATAAGAAATGTAGATATCAGAAGACACAATTGGTAAAAATTCCGAATTGATTTAAATTATACAACAAGAAGAAATAATAGAAATTATTCTATAAATTGCGGAGCGGGAAAAGCGCACAACGCCGCAAAGCAAGGGCTCTGGGCCACTTGATACAATATAGTTGTAATAGATAGGCCATTTGATTTCTGGTAAAAGTAGAATTGTAAAGTCTCAATGAAACCGACAGGACCATTGCAAATACAAAAAAATTACGTTAAAATTACAGAACACAATCATGTGTGAGACTGGGGGGAAACCTCTCTCGAAGCTTTATTCTGTTAAGGTTCGCGAACCTAAGGCGTGCGAATACCGAGGCAGAATAAGTGTATTCCCTGTATGGGAGATTGGAGGAATCAAAATGAAGAAACACTTCAAGAAGTCACGACGGATGCTGAGCTTCCTGCTCTGTTTCCTGATGACATTCACGATGCTTCCGACCATGGCCTTCGCCGAAGATACAGCGCCGGCCGAAGAGAACACCGCTGTAACAGCGGATGTGTCCACGTCGGAAGAATCTTCTTCGGACAAGGAAGTTGCGTCTACCAACGAGACTTCTGAGGTCAAAGAAGTGGTGAATGAGGAACCGGCAACGGAAGCAACAGAAGAATCCACTGAACCGGCGGAAGAATCTACGGAAACAACACCGGCGGAGCAGACGGAAGAACAGACGGAGGAGAACATCTCGCTTGCGATGAATGGTCCGGGTCGGGATTGGGGCCAAGACCAAGGTCAAGGCCAACCGGGCGGCCAGGAGACGCAGCAGAGCAAGATTAATCACATCGATGTTCGTGTTGCAGCAACGTTGAAGATTGTGACGAAGGTGAACGGCGTTGTTAAATCTACGGAAACGGTTGATGTAAGCACCTCGAACGTATCGGGAAAGCTGAATGGAAATGAGATTAAC
>CAVGMK010000127.1:0-9646 GCA_963630135.1 Oscillospiraceae bacterium | reverse complement strand
GTTCGCACCGGAGCGTTTCACAGAATCACGAAATAATGATGACATAGTAAAGGAGGCTCCCCATGAAGGAATCCATTCCAAGAATCACCGGAACGCTTCGCGCCCATTCCATCGAGATGCCCGAAGCCATCTGGGATGCGCCGGGCATGATTGTGCTGGGCCGTCGAATTCGCTCCCTCATCTTCACCACCGATATCGCCATCATCCGCAACTGCGACGCGGATGCGGTGCTGGCCGTCTATCCGTTCACGCCGCAACAGATTATCTCGGAGGCGATTATCAATGCGTCCTCCATCCCGGTCTTCGTCGGCGTCGGCGGTGGCACAACCAAAGGTCTCCGCTCCGTCTACATGGCACAGGACGCCGAGGCGCAAGGCGCGTTCGGTGTCGTGGTGAACAACCCGATGAGCAACACCAACATCGCCCTGATTAAGCGGGTCATCGACATCCCGGTCGTGGCCACCGTGATTGATTCCGACGACTTCGAGGACCGGCTTAAGGCAGGTGCCACCATCCTCAACGTGGCCGCCGGCCCGAAGACGCCGCAGATTGTCCGGGAGATTCGCGAGAAGGATCCGAAGGTGCCGATTATCGCCAGCGGCGGTCCGACGAACGAGACCGTGAAGGCCACCATCGAGGCCGGCGCGAATGCTGTCGTGTACACGCCGCCGTCAGTGGCGGAGATATTCACCGCTATGATGAACGACTACCGCGGACTCAAGATCCGGAATCCGGAATTTACCCTGAAGACGCTGGATTCCAAGCGGGATGAGCTGATGGATCTGCTGGAGCTCCTGCATCACCATAGTCCGGATGGAGATCTTGCGACTGGAGAAGCAGCGACCGCCGATTCGATTGACGAGAAAGCCACCGGCAAGCCTGATTCAGAGGAGTAATTATTTACGGCTAGGGATACTCACTGGAATCGGCGGCATCACGTCTTACGCCACACGCGGCGTGCGGTGCCAACTTCTCGCCTCGATGTAGGAATAACTGGAATATCCGCACCACGGCATTGACATCAGACGGTTGAAATCGGCATCACGCTATAGAGATCGAATTCTTTGATTGGACGACAAATCGCTGCACCCTCGGAAGCGGAGGGATGCAGCGATTCTATTTTTGACCGAAATATGGAAATAGGTAGAGTACCAGTCGTCTGTATCCGTCAGGGGATGAAGAGATGAAATTCCGGCTCACTCACCGGAATTCGAATGCCGGGAATCTTTCACTGGAAGCGGAACTTTTCCACGGAAATGTCGATGAAATCCAGCTGCGATTCCTGCAGGAACATCGTCATGTAGATGGGGAAATAGGTAATTCTTCCATCCACCTTCACGTTATCGTTGGTGAAGACGTAGGCCTCCGGAATCTCATAATCCTTCACGGCCAGCACATTATTCAGCGCCGAGTGGCGCTCGTAGTCCTTGCCGCTCTTGACCTCAATCGGGAGCACCTGCCCGTCATGCTCAATCACGAAATCCAGCTCACCCAGCTTCTTGCTACTGTAATAATACAGCGAATAGCCGTGCGCATGTAGCTCCTGCGCGACGACATTCTCATACACGGCGCCCTTGTTGATGTCGCCGGACTGACGTACCAGCCGCAGCTTGCAGGCCTTACCATACATCGTCGTGAGCAGGCCCACATCTGACAGGAACATTTTGAACAGCGAGCTCTTCTCATTCAGCATCAGCGGCACCTTCGGTTCCGTCGTGTTGAATGCGCCCAGCGCCACGCCAGCTTTCCAGAGCCACGTGAACGAGTCCTCCACCCGGTCGTACCGAAGATTCTTCCGGATATCCGCGATGGTGAAGCGCTTGTTCTTCTCATTCAGCTCTGCCGGAATCATTTCGTAGATCTGAGAGATCATCAGCTTGCGGTTCTCCGCTTCATATTGTGTGAAATCCAGCTTATACTGCTCCACAATCGACTGATGCTCCCGGATGACATCATCAATATTTCCTGTCGTCCGGTATTTCTCCACCGCCGCCGGCATGCCGCCGATAATCAGGTAGATATGGAATATCTCCATCATCCGCCGGTGCAGAATCTCGTCGATTGGTTCCTTTCGGTCAAAAGCAGATTTCATCTGCCGAATCACCGACTCCCCGACGTTAAAGACCTGCAGGAATTCCTCGAAATCCAGCGGATACATATCGAGGGTCTGCAAATAACCAACGGGCGCGGACTTGAGATTGACGATTTCCACACCGAGAAGCGAGCCGGACAAGATATACCGGAAACGGCGGTCTTCTACTAAGAACTTGATTCGGGTGACGATTTCCTTGTATCGTTGTATCTCATCGAAGAAGAGAATGGTCTTCCCCGGGATAATCTGCTGATTGCTGTAGAGGGAGAGCTTCAGAATGAGGTCATCGATTCCCGTCGATGTCTTCAGAATATCGACAATTTCCGGCTGGCGAATCAGGTTGAATTCGGCATATTCGCATTCCGCCTCTTCCAGACACTGACGGATGATGAAGGTCTTCCCGGCCTGACGAACGCCGCTTACCAGAAGTGCTTTGTCGCCATTCTTGATCCACTGCAGGATGTCCGGCTCTATCTTTCTTCTCAGCATGGGTTACCCTCCTTGTTCTTGTACAATACATCCAATTCTACTTCTGCGGTGTAGGATATGTCCGCTTCGCTAGGTGCTTTCTATTCCGACGATTCTGATATGCGATTCTCGTTACGTATTCAGAATGATTTCTCTGATATATCCGCTATACACGTTCTATTCCACATTTTCCGCAATACGTTCATCCCGCGCATCTTCGATTGTGCGTTTTCCTGTACGTTTTCCAAGGAAATTATGCCACAAAAATGACACTTTTCCAAGGCAAAATCACCAGAAAAGTGTCATTTTTCCACGAAAGACCGTGAGCCCATTGAAATATAAGCGTTTCATATCTAAGAAAAGTGTCGATAAGAAAAGTGTCGATGCGAACATTTCCATTGTCTTCTGTACGCCCACATCAGAAGGACTCTATATCCGTTTCAAACGTTGGTATCCGATGAATTCGATTCGAATCTGCTACCCGCTTGGAATGCATCTCCTCGATAGTATAAGATTGACCAACGCTATTCGGGGCGGACGGCGAATGAGCCTAGCGTACGTTATCCCATATTCGAGGCATAGTGTCAGATTCGGTACCTACCACGGGAATTCGCCAGATGCTCAATCATCGCCGAGGTGGCGGCGTCTTCATCCCGCGCCACAATCGCCTCGTAGAGTTTCTGATGCTCCTCCACAATCGCCCGCATCTCTTCCGCATTCATGATGCCGGTACTGCTGACCCGCTTCATGAAGTTCCGAATCGTCGTCAGCATGGACAGGATGATTGGGTTGCCGGAGCACTCCGCAATACAGGTATGAAACTCGATATCCGAATCGAGGATGTCTCGAAGGTATTGCTGCAGGTTGTCCGCACCTTTGCTCTCCCGGAACGTCTCCCGCATCTGATGATAAATGTCGGTCAGCTTCGTCAGTCGCTTTTCGTCGGCGTTCTTTGCCGCCAGGCGAATCGCCCGGATTTCGAGGGCTTCCCGCACTTCCAGGATATTCATTATCTGCGCGCCATCCAGGAAAATCGACCAGGACAGTGGAATCGCGAAGAAATTCGATTCGTGCGTCGCGATGTACGTTCCCTGGCCGAGACGGATGTCAATCATGCCCAGTACATCCAGTACCTTCATCGCCTCCCGGAGCGCCGACCGTCCCACATTCAGCTTCTTCGCCAGTTCCCGGTCCGATTCAATCCGGTCACCCCGCTTCAGGCGGCCCTCCAGAATTTCATCCGCGAAATACATGGTCAGCCGGTTCACCAACTGACTGATGTTTCCCTTCTTATCGCTCTCGTACAGTACTTTCTCCCCGGTCTGGTTGCTGTCCAGCGCTTCCTCCAGATTCCAGAGGAAAGCCTCCGGTTCCAGCGAGAACATCATGGAATCCAGTTGCATCTTGGCACACACCGCCGCGATAATCTCATTCAGGCGCTCACCGCCCTTCGATTCGAGATTCGACAGTGTGGCGATGCTCATGCTTGGCTTCCCGTCCTCCCGTTGCAGGAAGTACTCCAGGAATTCTTTCTGCGTCATCTTGAGCGCACGCCGCACCTGCCGGACGTTGTCCTTCTTCCAGGCCGAATTGTATTTACCCTCTATCATCAATCTATCCTCCAGCTATTCGCCGGTTCTATCATAATATGAACTACAGCCAAGGCCAATAATGCTCCGTATTCTATTCGAAGTGACGAGCAGGAATTTACGACAAACTATAATTCTCTCATAGCCTTCATATCAAGTTCACAGTCCGAACGCCAGGAAGAGAAATAATCCAATGCCGATGGCCACCGGCATCGCAATCACCAGCATAATCTTCAGGACCTCACCTTCCTTGCCCGGACAATTCGCGGTGGTGCTTCCCAGCATGATATTGCTTGGGCTGATGGCTGCGCCCACGGAAGCACCGCCCGTCTGTGCACCCAGCACTGCCGCGGCATTCACCCCCAGTAACGACGATGTCGTCATCTGGAAATTTCCGAACAGGATATTCGAACTCATATTGCTTCCCGTCATGAAGGTTCCCAGCATCCCCACGAAAGGTGCGAGAATCAGGTACTTATTCCCCAGCACGCCGGCGATTCCCTGCGCTAGCACCACCGTCTGTCCGGTACCGCTCATAATCTTGGACATGATGACAAGCAGTAACACGGCCATTCCCGGCGCCTTCATCATCGAGATGGTCTGAGCACCAATATCTTTCGTCGCGCCGGATGGAATCCGTCCGAGGCGTCGGTAATAGACCAGCCCGGCAAGCGCAGATATTAGAAGGAACATGCTCGCATGGGTGAACGGTGTAATCGGCGAGAACGCATCGGAGGCTTCGTTCACGTATCCGTATCCGGTTACCGTCTCCGGCACCGAGATGCTAATCTGGAACTGACTCAGGAGTTCGTGAATCGGTGTCACGATGAGAATACCTAACGCGATGATTGTCAGCAGGATATATGGCAAGACTGCCTGCAATAGCGTCATGTCGCCCGGCCGCTCTTCTTCCGTCGCATCACCTGGATTCCTTGCATCCTCGGATGTGTTCGATTGACGTACCATAATTTTAGACGACTCCACTCGCCATTTCTCCCGGTACATCTTCATCCGTCCCATTAACACCAAGACAATCAGACCGGCGGCGGAAGGAACGAAGTTAGCGAGAGTCGGGCTGAACTGGCTCATCACCAGCTCACCGCCGCCGCTGACGATAGCCATTGCCAGCACTGCCGGAAGGCCTTTGCGAACCGCTTCGCCCCGGCCGTAGAGCCAGCAGATCATCATGCCAATTAGAAGATCCCACACGAGCAGGAATACCGACGCCCAGAACGCCGCGCGATAATATTCTGTACTCCCTGCGTCCAGGCCTGCAGTGGAAGCCAGTGCTTCCCACGCCAGTGCGAGCGTGCCGAAGGTGTTGCCCCACGCCGGGCCAAGCAGGGATAGAAGAATCGCGTACATCGGTGTCACGCCGATTCCAATCAGGAGCGGCGCCCCGACAGCCACCGGCACGCCGAATCCGGTAATTCCCTGCAGGAAGCTCTCGAATCCCCAGCCAATCGCCAGAACCAGCATCAGCTCATTCGGCAGAAGGCGGCTCATGCCCTCCTTGATAACCGAGAAAGCATGGGCTGCTCGTCCCACCTGATACAGAAGTATGGCGGTTGCGATGACCAGCAGAATCGGCAGTGCGCTCCATGCGCCTTTGGCCGCCTCGATTGCCACCATGCGGGCGTCGGCCTTATAGAATACCAGCGCCGAGAACGTGGCAATCACGAGTCCCACCAGCGCTGCCTTCATGGCGCTCCAGTGGAAACGGGTCATCAGCACGACCAGCACCACGATGGGCAGGACAGCCATCCCCCAGGTGGCGAAATTAACCGGTATGTTCATTCAGCACGATCCTCCATCTCTGTTCTTCTCACCCTATCCCTCTCGTTTCTCCCACATCATACGAATATCGCACAAAACGACCTCTTCCCTTTGATGGAAAATATTCTTCCGAGCGAACTCCGTTTTTTCGTTGTATAATGACTTCTTCCATTCATCTTCCAAAAAGATAGACCGCTGAGGCATCCCAGCGGTCAACCACTTTTCACATATTATCATGCCAGTTTCCCGGTGATTATGCAAGAAGGGATTTTACTTCGTCCGAATTTGCTTGCTACATCACCCGCACCGGCGTGCCATCCATCCAGGCCGTCACGTTCTCGAAAGCCATCACCGCCCGGCGGTCAATGGATTCCCTCGTGTCGAAGCCCACATGTGGCGTGCACACCAGATTTGGCGCGCCCAGCAGCGGATGATCCTCCGGCAACGGCGGATCCTTCTCGTAGACATCGATGCCCGCCTTGATGCGGTTCTCCCGAAGCGCCGTCGCCAGCGCTACAGTATCCACTACCGGTCCGCGGGAGGTGTTGATGAGAATGGCACCCGGCTTCATCGAGCCGATTTCCGCTTCGCCAATGAGCCCACGTGTTTCTGGCGTCAGCGGCGTGTGCACGGACACGATATCCGCCTCGCTCATGACTTCCTGGAGCGACTTATATTCCAGGCCCAGCGCCTTCGCCTTCTCGCGCTCGCTTCGGCTGTATCCGATTAGCTTGCAGCCGAAGGCCTTGAAAATCTCCGCCGTCCGGCACCCAATCGCACCGGTACCGACGATACCCACCGTCTTGCCGGAAAGCTCGTGCCCTTGAAGCTTATTTTTACCCTCACCCGCCTGGACAGCGGCGTCACACGCGGTGATGTTGCGAAGGCAATCGAGGGTCAGGCCGACCGCCAGCTCCGCCACCGCATCGTCGCAGTAGCCGCCGGTGTTGGAAATGAGGACGTCCTTCTCGCGGCAGGCCGCCACGTCCACGTGGTCAATGCCGACAAAAGCCACGGACACCATCTTAAGGTTCCCATCCGCGCGGATGACCTCGCCCGGGAGCGGATGGTTCGCAATCATCAGCACGTCCGCGTCGCCCGCGCGCCGGATCAGCTCCTGCGTGTCCGTCGTCACCGTGTTATACGCGTCAAAAGTATGTCCGGCCCCCGTCAGTTCCGAGGAGAGGGACGCCAGCGTCTCGTCCGAAATGCCCAGGGGCTCCATCAGTACAATCTTCATATTACATGTTCCTCCAAAGGTACAGTATTAAATCGTGTTTTGAATATAGCTTCGTTAAAGACTTATGCTTCATTTTCTAATTGTTTATCTAGGCTCCTATGGATTCGACAAAAGTTTTTTCTTCTCATCCGACAAATCCTTAATTTTTGTTTTCAACCACCAAATCGCAATTCCTATATATGGCGTTTTAGGGTCTGATTCATTTTCAAATATTTCCAGATATTCAATGCAAGAATCAAGAATATTCTTTTCACTCATCGCCACAGCACGTTCAATTTCATCTAATACGGCTTTTCTATTTTGAGGAAGAGTAACAGCATCTGACTTACAGTTTAAATTAAGAGTGCAATTTATATCTTCTTCAATTGCTTTATCGGTTGATAAGATTTCTCCATTTTCTGAGTAATAAATTGTACTCAAAGTTTTGACGTCAAGCGGGTTTACTGTTAATTTCCTACGACCTCGTTTTTTATCACAAGTTAAGAATCGCTTTTTCTTTCCATTTCGCGCCTCAGGAGCTTTTTCATTTCCAGAACATACAGCAAGTAAATTATTGTAATCCAATGCCATGTATCCAGGGATTAAATTATCGCTTCTTGGTTTTATGTGCTCAATATAAATATCACTTAAATCAGTATCATCTGATGTGATTCTTTGATCTGGAATTTTCCTCATACAATACGCGCACAAATGGCCCTGTTCTCTCATCAGAGCTTCTCGAACTTCGCTCTTCAAAGGGTTTCTCAACATTTCATATGCATCCTTCCCAGACAAGCCTTTAACTTTTGCATCATTCATCAGCTTATCCAATTCTTTTGGAGCTGATGCTTTATCAATAAATATCATTTTCCCCGCCTCGCGTTCAATAATGCAAGTTTAATATTACACGTTGAAATTTCAGGATCATCTTCTCCAATTATGCTTTTAATCTCATTCAATTTTTTCTCAGCCTCATCAAAATCTTTTTTGTTTACAAAAGAGTAGAAACTTTCAAACTTGCATTTCAACTCCTTAGGTCGCTCAGAGGCATTCATTAGACTGCTTACAATAGTGTTGGCATCCCTACCATGCACTTCACCTGCAGGTGTGAACGCGTCTCCATTTTCAAGCATAATAATGTTTTCACTTTTCACTGTACTTATTACAGATGGAGCATGTGTTGAAACAATAAACTGAACATTTGGAAAAATATATTGTAAATCACCAATAATTCTTTGTTGCCATATCGGGTGCAAATGCAAATCTATCTCATCTATCATTATAATTCCATTTGTTCTTTTACAAACATCTCCGAGTAATTGTGGATTAAGAACTGCCATTCGATATGCAATATCAGCAATTAAACTTATGGTGCTCTTGTATCCATCACTCAACAGGTTAATAGGTATTCTTACCAAATCACCAGACTCATCTTTATAAACCACTTCCAGTTCATTTGAGCCCATATTATATTGGATTTTTACATTGTTAAACCCAGTAATTCTCTTATAACATATTTCCATTGCATTAAACACTGCTTCTAATTCTGGTATGTCGCTTAACCCCAATTCCTGGCGCTGATATTTTTCTACCGTCATTTTGGAGAACCAATTCATCATTAACTTTATATTGGCAGTGCCATCCATACAATCTATATATCCGTTTAGCCTGTTATTAGCTTTGAATACATCGTACTTTTTTTCGCGATGATAATCCCAAAGACGTCCGGTACCGTAATAACCGAAAATTGGAAGTATGAACTCGTCATCCCCATTTCTCACATATTGCTGATAATCCATACCTAATTTAGTCGCCGATTGAGCATTTTTAAATGCCGTCTGTCCCGTTGAGGAATTCAGGCTTCTTGTCCATTCAATAATATGACAGCTATTTTGTAATTGATATTTGTTATTACGATACACGGCAGCCTCCGCTGAAATAACAACCGGGTACTGTGCTTGCATATCAGTTGTGCTACCAACCGAAAATGATTTGAGACGCACCTGAGATTTATCTATGTTTTTTGAAGAAAGGCCATCCATTTTTATAAATAATGTGCTTAAGGCAATGGCAATTCCTTCCATAACGGTTGTTTTACCCGCACCATTTCCGCCCACAATGACTGACAGTTTCTCATTAAAATTAATTTTGATTTCTTCATATAACCTAAAATTTTTCAATGTTATACTTTTTATGTACATACAGAGTCACAATCCTTTCAATATTTTCTACTGTTGCTTTACGCTAATTATGCTGTATTCACACGTCCACATCAAGGGCAGGCACATTCATGGGCTCGGGCTATATGACGTACAAATCAAGATGATAAGCCGATGTATGGCCAGTGTATTACTTAATTTACCACACTTTGCTACTGCCTTCATTTCTTAATCGAACATGTTTACCACAGAAGCTATTTCTCACTCATAATCTCGACAATTGTCTCCTCCGTCTTCACCATACCCGGCGAAGCAATTCGTCCCATGTTGCGCATGGTATCCT
>CAVGMK010000126.1:0-10486 GCA_963630135.1 Oscillospiraceae bacterium | reverse complement strand
ATCTTCAACCACGAGTATACCTGGCATAGCATATGCACCTCTCTTTATTAACTATATATATCAGCTGGGAGATGACTCCCACCTCTATAGGTGGTGAGAAACAAGCTTGTATCAGTGGGGGATGCCCCCCCTCCGAACCGAAGTTGCACCCTCTTACACGATTTCTATCAGAATTAGAGTCATTTGCCATAACTGGACACCAATTTTGATACAACGCGTATCATGATTGGTGTCCAGTTTCTTTTTGCAAAATCCTTGATTTACAAGGCTTTCCCGATACTTTTTAACGATAACGGGCTCTGCAACCGCTCAGAAACGAGTGATGCAGAGCCTGTTTTCATTTTTGACAAATCCTTCATATGTTCTGTTTATTCTGCAAGCTGAGAATCTTAGCTGTCACGGCTCCTACAAAGAAATTAACAAGCATCCACATGATTGTGTTGTCGGCCTTCACTTACAGCTCATGCACCATTTCCTTGAGGTCCTTCGACTCGAGATGTCTCGGAGCCGGCTCCGCATCGTCGGCCTTGTAGCCGATTGGAATCATCACTACCGGGCGAATGTTGGACTGGAGCTTCAGGCCTCTGGTAAGCTGATTCGGATTGAACCAGGCAACCCAGCAGGAAGCAATGCCCTCTTCCCACGCGGTCAGAATCATCTCATCTGCCACAATGGTCGCGTCCACTTCGCCGGAATGAACGCTGGCATCAAATGGGTTATGCCATACTTCGTTCTCGTCATAGCATACCACCAGAACGACCGGTGCACCGTAACGGCACTTGGTTGCTGCATCAATGGCTTCCAATGCCTTCGGGCTCTTGCATACATATACCTTCTGCGGCTGCTGATTCTTCGCCGTAGGTGCTAATCTGGCCGCTTCCAAGATGCGGTCTAGTTTCTCCTGTTCAATCTCCGTATCCTTGAACTTCCGAACGGAATAACGATCTTGAATTGTCTGTAAAACGCTCATGAATACAACCTTCTTTCTGTGAGCTTCACCATTTATATCTTACGGGAGGCTCTCCTCAATCTATCATTAAGTACAGCTATTAATACCTGCCTATATTGTATCTTGACGGTTTTTCAAAATCAATGAAATTTATTTTTGGCTGGATTCGCAAACGACAAACCTCGAGGCACCGGAAAACAGCTTCGATTGTCAGGCCAGTACTCTTTCCAAGTCCGGTATCTTTCTCACTGAATGTTGAAAATCCCTCTTCTCACGAAAAAGAGCTCTGATACACAGAGCTCTGGTCCAAGATGCAAATTCCTAGAGATAACAGAGGCTGCCTCGCTTACGCTCGGCAGCCTCCATTTGGCAAGGATGGGACATCACTTGTCTTCAACAATGCCTTGAATGGCAGCATCGTAGATGCCTTTGACTTCATCGTCCGGTTCGCCGGTTGCCTTAGTAACAGCAACAGCTGCAACGAGGCTGGCGAGGAATCCAGGAACGATTTCATATACTCCGGTCGATCCGCTCAGGAAGAGGAACCAGAGGATATCTACTACGAATCCGACAGATACGCCGGCTACAGCGCCCTTATAGTTGAAGTTTCTCCAGAAGAGCGACAGCAGGATGGTCGGTCCGAATGCGGAGCCGAATGCGCCCCATGCGTTCTCTACCATGTTCATGATAGCCTGTGCACCGGAACCCTTCGAGTTTGCGATGAAGAATGCGATAACAGCGATTGCAACAACGACGATTCTTCCTACCAGCAGGGTTTCCTTCTCGGTTGCGTTCTTTCTCATCAGCGGCTTATACAGGTCGGATGTGAAGGAGCTCGATGCAACCAGCAGCTGCGAATCCGCGGTGGAAATCGATGCGGCAATGATTGCGGCCAACAGGAGTCCGGAGATTGCTGCCGGGAAGTATTTTCTCGACATGATGATGAATACGGTCTTCTGTGCACCAATCGGGAGCAGCTCATCTGCAATCAGCATTCTGCCGAAGTAAGCAATCAGAACGGCAGATCCCAGGGAGATGATTACCCAGATAATAGCGACGGTGGAAGATTTCTTGATCATCGAAGGCTTCTCGATGGACATGAATCTTACGAGTACGTGCGGCATACCGAAGTAGCCAAGTCCCCAACCAAGGCCGGAGATAATATCCTGCCAGCTTGCTTCGAAGAGGCCGGTACCGAATACACAGGTCACGATATCACCGGAAGCATCCGTGTACTGATAAGGAACGCTCAGGAGATCGGTATCCAGCACCTGACCGGTTGCTACAACGACAATCGGAACGGCCATCAGCGCACCCATCATCAGGAGTCCCTGGAAGAAGTCGGTCCAGCATACAGCTTTAAATCCACCGAAGAAGGTGTAGAATACGATGATTGCAGCGAAGACGAACATCGTCAGCTTCGGGCTAATACCCGGGAACAGGGTCTCAAATACCGATGTTCCTGCTACGTATGCTGATGCAACGTAGATGGTGTAGCATACCAGGAAGATAACAGCGCAGATAACCTGCAGTGTCTTCGAGGTGGTTGCGAAACGGTTAGAAAGGTACTGCGGCAGGGTGATGGCATCTCCTGCTGCCAGAGAGAATGTTCTCAATCTCTTTGCGCAGAAAATCCAGTTCGCTGCGGTACCCAGTGCCAGTCCAATGCCGATCCACATCTGACCGAAACCGAATGCCATGATGGAGCCCGGCAGACCCATCAGCAGCCATGCGGACATGTCGGAGGCCTGTGCGGAAAGAGCGGTTACCCAAGGTCCCATCTCACGTCCGCCCAGGAAGAAGTCCTCCTGGTCTTTGTTCGAGCCGTTAAAGTAGAAAATAAGGGCGACGCCCATGAGCGCTACGAAGTAGCCCAAAAATGTAAATAGTTCCCAGTTCATAACTTACATCCTTTCTTTTGCTACAGAAGAAACCTCTCGCAAAAGTATGTTCCGTGTGTCCCTTCCATGTGCCTTCTGTAGTATCTTTGTAGTGAAATCTCTCATTAATTTATAGTGCCAACACTTCATATTTCAATTATAGTCACTTTGATGCCGCTGACAAGTAATTTTTGAACCGCATTACAAATTTTCATGCCTGTTATTACGCATATGAATATATGTGTGAAACTTTTAAACAAATATACGGATAATTTGCATTATTTTGTAAAAATTTTGCACATTCCGTCTATCAGGCGGATATGAAAAGTGCCAACTTCTAAATCTTGCATTATTGTCATTTATGGAGCAAAGGAAAAAGCTGCAGGACCGAAGGTCCTGCAGCTGATACTTTTAGCCGAAAAGATATTCGATTATTTGTATTCCTTGTAGTCGCCGTTCAGTGCTCTCAGAGCGCCCAGAGCCAGCGCCTTCATCTCCATCTCACCCGGGATACGGATAACCGGAGCAATCTTGCTTACATAAGAGGTAATCTCGTCGCAGAAACGTTCACTGTAAGCCATACCGCCGGTGTATACGATAGCGTCTACGTCGAAACGCAGAACAGCTGCCATAGCGCCGATGTCCTTCGCCAGCTGATAAGCGATAGCCTTGAATGCGCCCATGCACTCCTGGTCATTCTCATCGAAAGCCTTGTTCTCTACGGTACGGAAGTCCTTGGTTCCGGTGTAGGAGAATACGCCGGCTTCGTGGCCGATGATCTTCTTCACTTCTGCCTTGGTCTTGCCGGAGAAGCACAGGTTAACCAGAGCGTTAGCCGGCAGGTTGCCGCCTCTGTCCATACCCATGGAACCGTCGTCCTTCACGTTGTTCACGTCAACCGCTACGCCGTGCTTGTGTGCTGCAACGGATACGCCGCCGCCCAGGTGAACGCCGATGATGTTGAGCTCTTCATAAGGCTTGCCAATCTGCTTTGCTGCTTCGCGGCATACAGCCTTCTGGTTCAGCGGATGCCAGAAGCTCTGTCTCTCCATGCCCTTGAGGCCAGAATAACGGGCAACGTCAGATAGCTCATCTACAGCAACCGGGTCTACGAAGAAGGACGGAATGCCTACTTTGTCGCCCAGTTCCTTTGCCAGGTAGGAACCCAGATTCGCTGCATGCTCACCGTAAGGCGGGTTCTTGATGTCCGCGATAACGGCGTCATTCACCTTGTACGTACCGGAAGGAACGTGCTTCAGAAGTCCACCTCTTCCGCAGATTGCGTCGAAGTCTTCGAGCTTGTAGCCCTTCTCTTCCAGCGTCTTCATGATGATGTCGCGACGGAATGGCATCTGATCAACAATCTTCGCATACTTATCCATCTCTGCGGCTTCATGGTCGATACCGACACGCATTACCTCGTTCTCATCCTCATACACTGCAATCTTGGTGGAGGTTGCGCCTGGGTTAATTACCAGAATTCTTTTCATTGGTTAAATTTCTCCTTTCACCTTGTGATAAACGTATAATCCCTCTTATCATTTACCCTCAATGACATATTATATTATTCTTCGTCACTTTTCTCAAGTGTTTCTAATGTGGCAATTAATTGTCCGGATTTCACGCTATCGGCTTCCTTCACGTAGATCTTCTCGATTACGCCGTCTCTCGGTGCCAGGACGTTGGTCTCCATCTTCATGGCCTCGATAACCGCGATGGCATCGCCCTTCTTCACCGTGTCGCCAGCCTTGGAATTCACCTTGATGATGGTTCCCGGGATGTTGGCGCCGATTTCGTTCGGGTCATCCTCGCTGGCGTACTGAATCGTCGTACCGTCCATCACAGCGGTCGTCAGCGCCTGCTTATCCTTGATGGAGATGACTCTTCTGTTGCCATTGATGGTGAAAGTAAGGTCTCTCATGCCTTCCGCGTTCGGGGCACTGACGTCTTCGAGCGTGATAACCATGGTCTGGCCTTCTGTCAGCGTAATTTCCGCTGTCTGACCCAGGCCGATTCCGTGGAAGTATACATCCGAACCCATGTTGCGGAAGTTACCCTTCTTCTTGAGGTCACGAATGTAATCATCAAATACCTTGCTGTACATCGCGTAGCTTAAGAGCTGCTTCTCATCGCCAGTCTGGCCGAGGTCTTCCACGATGTGACGCTTGAATTCATCATAATCATCATCCGGTAACAGCTCGCCCGGTCTGCAGGTAATCGGTGTCTTGCCCTTGAGGACAACCTTCTGCAGGTCTTCCGGGAATCCGCCTTCCGGCTGGCCAATCATACCCTCGAAATAGGATACAACGGAATCCGGGAAGTCGAACTCGGTTCCCTTCTCCACGATGTTCTCCGGTGTCAGGTCATTCCGAACCATGAAGATGGCCATATCGCCGACAACCTTGGAGGATGGCGTTACCTTGATGATATCGCCGAACATCTGGTTCACCTTAACATACATTTCCTTGACGTCGTCGAAGCGATGTCCGATACCGAAGCTCTCTACCTGCGGCTTGAGGTTGGAGTACTGTCCACCCGGAATCTCCAGGTGATAGATTTCGGCGGTGGTGGACTTCAAATCGGATTCGAACTGCTCGTATACCGGGCGTACGTCAATCCAGTAATCAGAAATCTTCTGGAGACCACGCTGATCCATGCCGGTATCTCTATCCGAGCTCTCCAGCGCAGCAACGATGGAGTTGAGGGCCGGCTGAGATGTCAATCCGGACATGCTGTTGAATGCAGCATCGGCGATATCCAGGCCGGCGGATGCTGCCATCATGACGGTAGCCACGCCGTTGCCGGACGTATCGTGGGTGTGCAGGTGAATCGGCACGCTGACCTCGTTCTTCAGCGCGCGAACCAGCTTCTCTGCCGCAATCGGCTTCAGGAGGCCGGACATATCCTTGATGGCGATGATGTGCGAACCCATCTTCTCGAGCTGCTTTGCCATATTTACGTAGTACTTCAGGTTGTATTTCTCTCTGGATTCATCCAGGATATCGCCGGTGTAGCAGATGGATGCTTCGCAGATCTTGCCCTGGTTCAGGGTCTCATCGATAGCGATTTCCATACCCTTGATCCAGTTGAGGGAGTCGAAGATACGGAATACATCTACGCCGGATTTCGCTGACTGCTTAATGAATCTGCGGATGGTATTATCCGGATAGTTCTTATATCCAACGGCATTCGCACCACGGAGCAGCATCTGGAACAATACGTTCGGAATCTCCTCGCGAAGTGTCTCGAGTCTTTCCCATGGATCCTCGCCCAGGAAACGCATTGCTACGTCGAAGGTCGCGCCGCCCCACATCTCGAAGGAGAAGAAATCCTTGCCGTAGGTGGCCATTGCCGGAGCAATCTTCACCAGATCCTTCGTTCTCATACGGGTAGCAATCAGGGACTGCTGCGCATCACGGAAGGATGTGTCGGTCAGGAGCAGTTTCTTCTGATTCAGTGCCCAGTCAGCAACCGCCTTCGGGCCCTGCTCGTCGAGGAGCTGCTTGGTGCCGCGGAGCGTCTTAATCTGAGACTTATCCACAGCCGGTACTACCGGTACGTTGTAATCCATCCGGACACCCTTGGTCTCATTCACGTACTTCTCGCCAAGGAATTCCAGAACCTGCAGTTCCTTGTTGGTGACAGCACGGATGTTCATCAGATCCGGATGGTCGCTGATGAAGCCGGTGTTGCACTGTCCGGCACGGAAAATCGGATGATTCAGCACGTTGAGCAGGAAGCCGATGTTGGTCTTCACGCCCTCGATGCGCATCTCGGTCAGCGCGCGGATGGCTTTGTTAACGCAGTCGTCGAAGGTTCTCGCATGCGAGCAGACCTTCACCAGCAGGCTATCGTAGTATGGCGAGATGACAGAGCCGGTGAAACCATTTCCGCCATCCAGACGAATTCCGAGACCTGCTGCGGAACGATACATGCTGATGGTGCCGGTGTCCGGCGCGAAGTTGTTCGCCGGATCCTCGGTGGTGATACGGCACTGGATAGCATAGCCGTTCAGCTTGATATCCTTCTGAGACTTGATATTAATCTTCTCGGAATCCAGTGCGTATCCCTCAGCGATGAGAATCATAGCCTGAACGATATCCACGCCGGTTACCAGCTCGGATACCGTATGCTCTACCTGAACACGGGTGTTCATCTCGATGAAGTAGTGATTGCCGTTCTTATCCATCAGGAATTCGCAAGTACCGGCACTTCTGTAGTTCACCGCCTGTGCCAGCTTGATGGCATCATTGCAGATGGCCTCACGCTGTTCATCGGTGATGCACAGCGCCGGAGTGAACTCGATAACCTTCTGGTGTCTTCTTTGTACCGAGCAGTCTCTCTCATACAGGTGAACCAGATTACCGTATTTATCGCCCAGCACCTGTACTTCGATGTGCTTCGGCTCCTCGAGGTACTTCTCGATGAAGATGTCTCCGTTGCCGAACGCCTTGATGGCTTCGTTATGTGCGCTCTTGAACTGCGGAATCAGCTCTTCCTCGCTGCGAACGATACGCATACCTCTTCCGCCGCCGCCGGCAGCTGCCTTGAGCATAATCGGGTATCCGCACTTGTTTGCGAAATCCACCGCTTCCGCCTCGGAGGAAATTGCCTTGTCCACGCCCGGAATCGTCGGCACGCCAACGCTCTCAGCGACCAGCTTCGACTGAATCTTGTCGCCCAGCGCGTTCATCATCTGATGCGTCGGTCCGATGAACTCGATGCCGCTCTTCTCACATGCTTCCGCAAAACCCGCATTCTCTGCCAGGAATCCGTATCCCGGATGAATCGCGTCGCAGCCCTTGGCCTTCGCTACGCGGATAATCTCATCGATGTCCAGATAAGCATCAATCGGGCTCTTGCCCTTGCCGATTTCATACGACTCGTCTGCCTTCGTACGGAACAGCGAATTCTTATCCTCTTCCGAATAGATGGCCACGGAACGAATTCCGAGCTCCTTGCACGCTCTAATGATACGAATCGCAATCTCGCCGCGGTTCGCTACCAGAACTTTCTTGAATGGTTTAATTCTGCCCATTTTGTCTCCTTTACTCAATTTATTAGCCATTTCCTTATGATTCAGCACAAAAGATTATATCACATTCATAATTATTAAGGCAAACGCTATCTTGTATTATTTATTATAATGGATAAAAATAATTTGTGCCCCGGTTCAATTTTCCGAATGAATCAGTGGTTATGTTCTATCGCATTTGCCAATTAAATCATTTTTCCACAGACAATTCGGTAGTTGCACCTTTCAACGGTTATCCGTTGTGTATATCATGCGCTCATCGCACTCCGCCGGCAGGCGGCATCCCGTAGTTGCGCATATGACTGCACGAATCCTTTACCGGTTCGCTCTTCTCCGCTCCAGTTCGTTGAGATACTTCTTACGGAGGCGGATATCGTCCGGCGTTACTTCCACCAGCTCGTCGTCGTTGATGAATTCCAGCGCTTCCTCCAGCGAGAAGACTCTCGGCGGCGTCAGCTTGATGGTGTCGTCACTTCCGGCTGCCCGCATGTTCGATACACGCTTGGCCTTGCATGGGTTCACCACCATATCATCGGTCCGGGAATTCATGCCGACAATCATGCCCTCATAGACATGGGTACCGGTCTCCACGAACATCTGAACACGTTCCTGGATGTTGAAGATGGCATACGGTGTGCAGTGGCCCTCTTCCTGGGCAATGGCAACACCGTTCGTCCGCTGCGGAATCTCGCCCTTGTACGGTTCGAAGCCGCTGAATCGGCGAACCATCGTTCCCTCACCATGGGTATCATTAATGAATTCACTGCGGTAACCCATCAGTCCACGGGTCGGCGCGAGATATTCAATGCGCGAATAGCCGTTGCCCTCGCTCATCATCTGCGTCATCATGCCTTTCCGGATGTTCAGCTTCGAGATAACCGAACCCGAATATTCGTCCGGCACGCTGATAACCACTTCTTCTACCGGTTCCAGCTTCTCGCCGTTCGGTCCCTTCTTATAGATAACCTCCGGACGGGAGACGCCCAGCTCATATCCTTCTCTTCTCATATTCTCGATGAGAATGGACAGGTGCAATTCACCACGGCCGGATACCTTGAAGGAGTCGGTGGAATCCGTCTCTTCTACCAGCAGACCCACGTTAACCTCCAGCTCTTTGCTCAGTCTGTCACGGATGTGACGGCTGGTCACATATTTACCCGACTGGCCGGCAAACGGTGAAGAGTTGACCATGAAATTCATGGACAGCGTCGGCTCCTCGATGTGAATCATCTCCATCGCTTCCGGATGATCCGGTGCGCAGATGGTCTCGCCGATGGAAATATCCGAGATGCCGGATACCACAACGATATCGCCACATTCTGCTTCGTCCACCGGCATTCTCTGAAGGCCGCGATAGACGAAGACCTGATTAATCTTGCGCTTGTCCACGGTACCGTCTTCCCGGCATACCGCTACCTGCTGTGCTTCCTTGAGGGTACCACGGGTGATTCTGCCGATGCCCAGTCTGCCGATGTAATCATCGTAAGCCAGCGAGCATACCTGGAGCTGCAGTGGTTCTTCTCTTCTATCCGGGAATACCTCGCAATGCTCTACGATGGTCTCCAGGAGTGGCTCGATATTGAGATCTCCGTATCCCTTCGGGCTCTTCTTAATCTTGCCGGCGCCCTCGCCGATAACCACTTCATCCGCATCCGACGGCTCCCGAACGGCGATACCCTGGCGGGCAATACCATAGAGGATTGGGAAATCCAGCTGCTCATCGTTCGCTTCCAGATCCATGAAGAGCTCATAGACTTCATCAACTACTTCATCAATCCGGGCGTCCTTCTTATCAATCTTGTTGATGAATAGGATCGGATTCAGTCCCTGCTCCAAGGATTTGTTCAATACGAAGCGCGTCTGCGGCATCGGTCCCTCGCTGGAATCCACCAGCAGGATAACCGTATCTACCGTCTTCATGATACGCTCCACCTCGGAACTGAAATCCGCGTGTCCCGGTGTATCGACAATATTGATCTTGTAATCCTTATACATAATGGAACAGTTCTTGGAATAGATGGTGATGCCGCGTTCCCTCTCGATGGCATCGCTATCCATGACGCAATCCACGACCTGTTCATTATCGCGGAATACGTGCGACTGTGCCAGAAGCGCATCCACCAGCGTGGACTTTCCGGCATCGACGTGCGCGATTACAGCAATATTAATAATCTTCTCTTTGTTACCCATTAGAATAATCTCCCTTTCCTCCTTGTCATATGATAATCATTTTCCACCGTACGGCAGAAATTCTTCAAGTCTCTTGCAATACCCTCCGTTCGATTTCGGTTGTGATCTGTCGCCATGGTATTCCCGTCCGATTCCACCTCCAGGAATCCCGAACCCCTCGGTCCCAGCCAGCGGAATTTCCGCGCCCAGGTCTCCTCCTGAGAGAAGGATAGTGCGTATGGCATCATCTCATAGTAGTATTCCGGCGTAATCCGGTGTTCCTTCGCCAGATCGATACTGTTGACCGAGCTGATATAATCTCTGAGGCACAGGATTCGTGTAACCAGCTTCGCATTTCCCTTGCCCCGCTTCTTCATCAGCATCGTGAAGAGCAGAGAAATCAGGCCGCACACAACCCAGGCAATGCCCACTATGAAATTCCCACTGTTCTGC